>JBIJDO010000042.1:0-12415 GCA_044344105.1 Tabrizicola sp. | reverse complement strand
TTCCCGCCGGTTGTGCGATTTTCCGACCGCGACGTTATCTTTTCGACCACTGTCTCCGACCATCGGCCACAGCAATCGACTTCAAGCTGACGGGGCCAAGCCGCCGCAATTCCGCGGGCGGCAGACTGATGAGGAGACTTCACGATGGCCAAGGGCACCGTGAAATGGTTCAATGAAACCAAGGGCTACGGCTTCATTGCCCCGGAAGGCGGCAAGAAGGACGTGTTCGTTCACATCACCGCGCTGGAGCGTGCAGGCCTTCGCAGCCTGAAGGACGGCCAGCCGGTCACCTTCGACATCGAAGCCGGTCGCGATGGCCGCGAAAGCGCCACGAACCTGGCCCTGGCCTGAGGCCCGACGGTTTGCTGTTGTCGGGGGCGGTCTCTGCCCCCGATCCCTAGTTCAGGGTCACGGCCACGCGGTCCCGCAGCACGTGGTCAAAGCCGATGCGGAAACTGTCATCGCCCACATCCTCGGGCAGGCAGACCGCCGAGCGAAGGCCCAACGGATAGGCGGGCACCTCGAAATCGCGGCTGACCAGCATGATCCGCATGCGTGCGCCGCCGGAAATCAGCGCGGAAATCGCCCGCTCAGCCCCCGGCACGCCACCAAAGCCGTCACAGTCCATCACGAAGAGATCGTAGCCGAACGGGTCTTCCAGGATGGCGGACACCGCCCCCTCAAGGCCATCGGAGACATCCACAACACTGCCGAATGCGGCCAGACGACGCCCGGTCGCGCCTTCGGCCTGATCGGTCAGAAGCATCACCCGGACCCCGCGCGAATGGGTCGCAAGCGGCTGGCGGTTGGTCAGAAAGGACGTCTGCAAGCGCACTCCTCCACTCCCTCTTGCCAGTCTCGATCAGCAATGCGGAGAGCATTTGCCAGAAAAAAGGAAACATACAGAAAAAACCGCTACGTTCTTGCCACATTCAAGTTGGGGTTGCAGGGCTTGCGCCACCAGCCCGCGCGAAAGTTGCATGGCACCGTCGCTGTGCCGCAACGGTACCCAATCTCAGTGACTTGTCCTAGTCTGCCGGACACCGTGCCCGGCCTGCCGGTCTCATGCCTGATTCGCCAAGGGAGCTCCGTATGAATCGTCACACCAACATGACTTTCGTCAGTCTGCGGCAGGATCTTGCGGCCGCCTTTCGCTGGACGGCGCGGCTGGACATGCATGAAGCGGTCGCGAACCACTTCTCGCTGGCGGTGAACCCGGAAGGCACGCGCTTCCTGATCAACCCGAACGGACGGCATTTCAGCCGGATCACCGCTTCGTCGCTGGTCGAGATCGACGCGAACGATCCTGACACCATGTCACGCCCCGATGCCCCCGACCCGACGGCCTGGGGCCTGCACGGCAGCATCCACCGCGCCTGCCCGCATGCGACCTGCGTGATGCATGTCCATTCGGTCCATGCCACGGTGCTTGCCAGCCTGGCCGACAGCCGCCTTCCGGCCATCGACCAGACCAGCGCGATGTTCCACAACCGCCATGTGGTGGATGACCACTATGGCGGGATGGCATTCGGCGACGAAGGCGCGCGCTGTGCCGCCCTGCTTGCCGACCCGAAGATCACCGCGATGGTGATGGGAAACCACGGCGTCCTGATCATCGGGCGCACGGTGGCCGAGACGTTCAACCGGCTGTACTACTTCGAACGCGCCGCCGAGACCTACATCCGTGCCCTGCAGACCGGACGCCCGCTCAGGGTGCTGCCGGACGCCGTGGCCGAAAAGACCGCGCAGGAATGGGAAGCCTACCCCGGCTTTGCCGAAGCGCATCTGGGCGAGTTGCGCGCAATCCTGGATGCCGTAGATCCAGGCTACGCGGACTGATCCTGCCCTGTCACAGCCCGCGCCGCCTCGGCGTGCAGGCGGTCGACCAGCCCCTTGTCCAGGTTCATCCGCGCCGCCAGCATCGCCAGATACCCGGCCTCGGCCGCCGAGGTTTCGTCCACCACCAGCAGCGAGGCCGCATAGATCTGGGTGGCCTCGGCCTCGTTCCGCGCCAGTCCGGCGATCCGGCCCACGTCCAAGGGGGCGTCAAGCGCGGTCTGGATCAGCGCCGTGGCCGCGTCGCCGAGGCCCAGGTCTGCCAGCTGCCGGTCGATCGACGCGCGCTCCTCGGCCGAGACTTGCCCGTCCGCCTTGGCCGCAGCGATCATCGCCTGCAGGATCCGGGTTGCCAGATCATCCGCCGCCGCGGGATCCAGCGGCTGGAACGCGGTGCCCTCCGGCCCCGGCAGCGCCGCGGCCTCGCCCGAGGTTCTGCCGTTCTTCCAGTCCTCGTACGCCTTGTAGGCCAGCCCCCCGATCGCGGCCATGCCGCCGATCTTGATGCCGGTGCCCAGCATGCGCCGCCCCCCCCGCGTCAGGAGGACGCCGAGCAGCCCCCCCGCAATGGCACCCTTGCCCAGGGTGGACTGACTGTTCCAGGTCTCCTTGGCCTTTTCCGTCAGACCCGTGACCCCCGGACCCCTGGTCACCTGACCAAGCCCGCCCAGGAGATTGTCCAACAGGGATTTCGCGTTCAGCATCGTGACCTCCGGTTGCTCTGACACCAGTATGGGAAGCGTTCCGCGACACCGCAATGACACGGGCCTGCACCGGCCATCCGCCGCTCACGGCACCCCCCAGCCGCCGCCGCCCGGCGTGCGCATCTCGAAGACCGCATCCTTTGGCAGGTTGCGTTCGTCATTCCCGTGCAGCGTCTCGACCCGGCCATCCGGCCAGAGCACCCGGTTCTCGCCGACCGCCCCCGGCGCGCCGCCACATGCGCCAAAGGGTGGCACCCTCCGGCTGCCGCACAGCGTCGTCACCGTCACCGGCTCCAGGAACCGCAGCTTCCTGACCGCACCGTCACCGCCGCGCCATTGCCCCGCCCCGCCCGATCCCAAGCGGATGGAGAATTCCTCCAGCCGTACCGGAAACCGCTTTTCCAGCACTTCGGGATCGGTCATCCGGGTGTTCGTCATGTGGCTCTGCACCGCATCGCAGCCCCGAAAGCCCGGCCCGGCCCCGGTACCGCCGGCAATCGTCTCGTAGTTCTGGAAACTCTCGTTGCCCCAGATGAAGTTGTTCATCGTGCCCTGCGCCGCCGCCACGACCCCCAGGGCGCCATAAAGCGCGTTGCAGGCGGACTGGCTGACCTCGGTGTTGCCCGCGATCACCGCGGCCGGGGCGACCGGGTTCAAGAGGCACCCTTCGGGCACGATGATGGTCAGGGGGGCAAGGCAGCCCTCGTTCAGCGGGATCGCCTTGCCGACCAGCGTGCGGAACACGTAAAGCACCACCGCCCGCGTGACGGCCTGAGGCGCGTTGTAATTGCCGGAGTGCTGCGGCGAGGTCCCGGTGAAATCGATCACCGCCGTCCGGGCGGCCTTGTCGACCGAAAGCTTTACCTGAATGATCGTTCCGATATCCATCGGGTAGCGGAAGGACCCGTCCTGCAGCCGGTCGATCACTGCGCGCACGCATTCCTCCGCATTGCGCTGGACATGGCGCATGTAGGCCGAGATCGTGGTAGCGCCATGCAGCGCCACCGCGCGCAGGATCTCGCGCCGCCCGGTTTCGTTCGCCGCGACCTGGGCCTTCAGGTCGGCCAGGTTCTGGTCCGGTGACCGGCAGGGCCAGCGGCCCGAAGCCAGAAGCGCCCGCGTCTCGGCTTCCCGCAGGCTGCCCTGCACGACGAGCGGGAAAAGGTCGATCACCACGCCCTCCTCCTCGATGGTCCGGCTGTCCGGCGGGGCCGAGCCGGGCGTGCGGCCACCGATGTCGGCATGGTGCCCGCGCGACCCGAGCCAGAATGCGGCATGTCCGCCCACGAAAACCGGGGTGATCACCGTCACGTCCGGCAGATGCGTGCCCCCGTTCCAGGGCGCGTTCAGCATCCAGGCATCACCCTCCCGCGCGGTTCCGCCCACCGCCGCGATGACCGTCTTCACCGCATGGCTCATCGACCCCAGATGCACCGGCACATGCGGGGCATTGGCCACGAGGTCGCCGTCCGCGTCGAAGATCGCGCAGGAAAAATCCAGCCGTTCCTTGATGTTGACCGACCAGGCGGTGTTGGCCAGCGTCGCGCCCATCTGGTCTGCAACCGACATGAAGAGGTTGTTGAACACCTCCAGCAGCACCGGGTCCGCCCCGGTCCCCGCCGCCGCCGGACGCGGGATCGCTGCGACCCGCCGCAGGATCAGGTTGGCCTGACCATCGACCATGGCCTCCCAGCCGGCCTCCACCACCGTGGTGGCCGTCGCCTCGCTGATGATCGCCGGACCGGTGATCCGGGTGGCCGTACCGCAGGCCGAACGACGATAGAGCGGCACATCGCGCCAGCCATCCGACCAGACCGGCAGGCTGGCCTCGGGCAGGCCGCTCTCCGGCCCCGGCGAAAGGTCCGGGAGTGCTGCACCCCCGCCCTCACCTTCGACCGACAGCATTTCAAAGAGCGCCGCCCGCTCCGGCGAGGTGAAACCGAACCGCGCCTGATGTGCCGCGGCAAAGGTCGCCTCCATCTCCGCCATGGTGCCAAACGGCACCGGCAGCGACTGGTGCTGACCCTCATAGCGCAGATGCACCGTCCTGGTGACCTGCGGTGCCGCAACGCCCTGCGCGGCGAGCGCTTCGGTCACTTCGTCCACCAGCACGGCGAGCTTGCCCGCCGCCGTCCCGACCTCGGACAGAGCGGCGTCGAACTGCACCTCCCGCAGCACCCGGAGCGCGGCCAGACCCATCCCGAAGGCCGAAAGCACCCCGGCCTGCGGATGAATGAAAACTGTTTTCATGCCCAAAGCATCCGCAACACCGCAGGCATGCTGACCGCCCGCCCCGCCAAAGCATTGCAGCGCATAGCCCGTCACGTCATGCCCGCGCTGGACCGATATCTTCTTGATCGCATTGGCCATGTTGTCGATGGCGACCCGGAGGAAACCCTCGGCCAGCACCTCGGGAGGGTCCCGTCGTCCGGTGACCGCCGCAACTTCTTCCGCCAATGCCGCGAACCGGTTCCGGACCACGTCGGCATCCAGCGGCTGGTCGCCTTCCGGTCCGAAAACCGCCGGGAAATGCGCCGGCGACAACCGCCCCAGCATCACGTTGCAATCGGTGATCGTCAGCGGCCCGCCGCGCCGATAGCTGGCCGGTCCCGGGTTGGCCCCGGCGCTCTCTGGCCCGACCTGGAAGCGGCCGTCGCGGAAGGTGCAGATCGACCCGCCGCCCGCTGCAACCGTGTGGATGTCCATCATCGGGGCCCGCATCCGCACGCCCGCGACCTCGGTCTCGAACGACCGTTCATATTGACCGGCAAAGTGGCTGACATCGGTGGAGGTGCCGCCCATGTCAAAGCCGATCAACCGGGTGAACCCGGCCGCTTTGCCGGTGGCCGCCATCCCGACAATCCCGCCGGCAGGTCCAGACAGGATCGCATCCTTGCCCTGGAAGCGCCCGGCCTCGGTCAACCCGCCGTTCGACTGCATGAAAAGCAGCCGCCCCGTCGCCCGGCCCATGTCCAGCGCCCCCTCGACCTGGGCCACATAGCGTCGCAGGATCGGCGACAGATAGGCATCGACGACCGTGGTGTCGCCGCGCGGCACCAGCTTTGCCAGCCTGGAGACCTCATGCGAAAGCGACACCTGGGCAAATCCCGCTGCCCGCGCCATCTGGCCCACCCGCACTTCATGCGCCGGATTGACATGCCCGTGCATCAGCGCGACCGCGACCGAGTTGATCCCAAGGTCCAGTGCCGCAACCAGCGCAGGCACCACTGTGGCTTCGTCCAGCGGACGGACTTCCGCGCCCTCCGCGTCCAGCCGCCCCCCGATCTCGAACACCTGTTCATAAAGCAGGTCGGGACGCCGGATGTTCAGCTCGAACAGCTCTGGCCGCGCCTGCGTTCCGATCCGCAGAAGATCGCCGAACCCTTCGGTGATCAGCAAGGCCACCCGCTCGCCCTTGCGCTCCAGCAGCGCGTTGGTGGCGACGGTGGTCCCCATCTTCACCGCCGCGATCGCCCCGTCCGGAATCGGCGCTCCGTCCCGAAGTCCAAGGCAGTCGCGGATGCCCTGCACCGCCGCGTCCGGATAGCGCTCGGGGTTCTCGGACAGAAGCTTGGCCGTCACCAGCCGCCCCTCCGGCGACCGCCCCACCACATCGGTGAAGGTCCCGCCCCGGTCGATCCAGAACTCCCAGGCCGCCATCCCGCCCTCCCTGCTGACCAAGTCGTGGCCCGCCGAAGTCGCGGATGCAAGTCCTGTGCGGCGCAAGCACCCAACCTTGCACGGCCATGGATCAGCCTGAAACGTCCTGGATATCAGCCCCTCACGGTCCGATCTTGGCCACAAGCTCCGCCACCTTCGGCCCCAACCCTTCGACGATCAGCCGCACGCCTTCCGGGTTCGGGTGAATGCCGTCCGCCTGCATGAAGGCCGCCATCGAAGCCGGATCGCCAGGGTCCGCCCCTGCACTCCGCAGGCCCGCGAAAAAGTCCTCGGCCAGAAGCGCGCCATAACTCGCGGCAAGCTCGGGATACATCGCGTCGAAGGCCGCCTTGTACTCCGGCCCGAAGTTCGCGCTGGCCTTCAGCCCGACAAGAAGCACCGGCAAGTTCCGCGCCGCCGCCTCTTGCAGAATGGCGTCCAGATTGCGCCGCGCTTCGGAGGGATCGAGGCCGCGCAGAAGGTCATTGCCCCCCAGCGTCACGATGAGCGCATCCGCCTCCGGTCCCAGCGCCCAGCCGATCCGCGCCAGTCCTCCGGCGGTCGTGTCGCCCGAAACGCCGGCGTTCTCGACCACCACATCCGCCCCGTTGGCGCGCAGCCAGGCTTCCAGCTGCGGCACCAGACCCTGCGACGGGTCCTCCAGCCCGTATCCCGCCGTCAGGCTGTCGCCCAGTGCCACGATCGTGACCGGCTCGGCCAAAACGGATGTTGACAGTGCCAAGATCGCAAGACCAGCATTGCGGAACTGCGCGATTGCGCCATATGCCCATGCAACCGATGCCCCAAGGATGCCTTGAATGACCGATCCCGTCCTCGCGCTGGACAGCGCGCGCCTGACCCTCGCCGGCAACGCGGGGCCGGTCGAGATCCTGAAGGGCATCACCCTCATGGTCCACAAGGGCGAGACGGTCGGGCTCATCGGTCCATCGGGGTCGGGCAAGTCGTCTCTCCTCATGCTTCTCGGCGGGTTGGAGCGCGCCACCGGCGGAAAGGTCCTTGCCCTAGGGCAGGACCTGACCGCGATGAACGAAGACGCGCTCGCCCGCTTCCGTCGGGGGAATATGGGGGTTGTCTTCCAAAGCTTCCACCTCATTCCCACGATGACCGCGCTGGAAAACGTGGCCCTCCCCCTGGAACTGGCCGGGGCACCGGACGCCTTCGACCGGGCGCGGGCGGAACTGACCGCCGTCGGCCTTGGCCCCCGCATCGACCACTACCCCAGCCAGATGTCGGGCGGCGAACAGCAGCGCGTGGCGCTGGCCCGCGCCGCCGCCCCCCGGCCCGCGATCCTTCTGGCCGATGAACCGACCGGCAACCTTGACGGCGTCAATGGCCAGGCGATCATGGACCTGCTCTTCGGCCTCCGCGACCGGCACGGCGCAACACTTGTCCTCGTGACCCATGCGCCCGAGCTTGCGGCCCGCTGCGACCGGGTGATCCGCCTCGCCGATGGCCTCGTCGTCCCCGACAGCCTCGCCAAGGCCGCCGAATGAGCCGCCTCAACGCTCTGGCCTTCACCATCGCCCGGCGCGAGTTGCGTGGCGGCCTTCGGGGTTTCCGCGTCTTTCTCGCCTGCCTTGCCCTCGGTGTCGCGGCCATCGCCGCCGTCGGCACGCTCCGGACCGGCATCCAGCAGGGCCTGACCGATCAGGGCGCGGTGATCCTGGGCGGTGACGCCGAAATGCGCTTCACCTACCGCGCCGCCGATGCCGGGGAACGCGCCTGGATGGCAGGCATCGCGACCCAGGTGTCCGAGGTCTACGATTTCCGCTCGATGATCCTGCTCGACGCCGATCAGGCCCTGACGCAAGTGAAGGCGGTGGACAGCGCCTGGCCCCTGACCGGGGCCGCCACCCTTGACCCACCCCTCCCGATGGCCGAGGCGCTGGCCGACCGGGACGGCCTGCCGGGTGCCCTGATGGACCCGGTCCTGATCGCGAGGCTGGACCTCAAGATCGGCGACATCTTCCGCCTTGGCACTCAGGAATTCCGCCTCTCCGCCGCGCTGACACGGGAACCCGACAGCGCCTCGACCGGCATCACGCTCGGCCCCCGCACCGTTGTCCGGACCGAGGCCCTGGCCAACTCCGGCCTCCTTGTCTCGGGCTCGATGTACGAAACCCGATATCGGCTGCTCCTGCCCCCCGGAGCCGACCTGCAGGCGCTGGAAGACCAGGCGCAAGCGACCTTCCGCGACAAGGGCATGCGCTGGACCGACAGCCGCAACGCCGCCCCCGGGGTCGGGGCCTTTGTCGACAGCATCGGCAGCTTTCTCGTCCTCGTCGGACTTGCGGGCCTTGCCGTCGGCGGGGTCGGCATCTCGGCGGCGATCCGGTCCTACCTCGACGGCAAGGTGGAGACCATCGCCACGCTGAAGACCCTGGGCGCAGAGGGCGGGCTGATCTTCCGGACCTACCTCTGGCAGACGGCCATCCTTTCCGCCCTCGGCATCGTCCTCGGCCTTGCCCTCGGGGCCATCGCCCCCCTGCTGGCGGCCCCCCTGATCGAGGCATCCCTCCCCTTCCCGGCAGAGATTCGCCTTTCCCCCATGGCCCTGGTCGAGGCTGCGTTCTACGGCACCCTCTCCGCCCTGATCTTCACCCTCCTCCCCCTCGCCCGGACCGAGCGTATCCGCCCAGCCGCCTTGTACCGGGGCGGCAGCGGCACGCGCGCCTGGCCGCGTCGGCGCTATCTGACGGCGCTGGCCCTGCTGTCCGTCACGCTGATCGGCAGCGCGACCTGGCTCTCCGGCATGCCCGAGCTTGCCCTTGGCACCGCAGGCGGGGTCCTCGGGGCGCTGATCATCCTTGCGCTGGCCGCATTTGGCCTGCGCAAAGCCGCCCGCCGTCTTGCCCGCACCAGACTGGCGCAGGGCCGTCCCGCCACCCGCGCCGCCCTTGCGGCCATCGGCGCACCAAGGTCCGACGCGACTTCGGTCGTCCTCTCCCTAGGCCTCGGTCTCTCGGTCCTTGCCGCCGTCGGCCAGATCGACTGGAACCTCCGGCAAGCCATCGCCACCGACCTTCCGACCCGCGCCCCCGCCTTCTTCTTCATCGACATCCAGCCCGACCAGCTTGACCCGTTCCTTGCCATGGTGAAGGCCAACCCTGCCGTGTCGGAAACCGAAACCGCCCCGATGCTGCGCGGCGTGATCACCGAGATCAACGGCAAGCCCGCAGGCGAAGTTGCTGGCGACCACTGGGTCGTGCATGGCGATCGCGGCGTCACCTATGCCGCCAGCCCTGGGGAAAAGACCCGCATCACCGCCGGGACCTACTGGCCCGAGGACTACACCGGCGACCCGCAGATCAGCTTCGCCGCCGAGGAAGCCGAGGAGATCGGCCTGAACATCGGCGACACGATGACCGTGAACATCCTCGGCCGCGACCTGACCGCCAAGGTCACCTCGTTCCGCGAGGTCGATTTCTCCAACGCCGGGATGGGCTTCGTGATGACGCTGAACCCCTCCGCACTCGCCGGAGCGCCGCACACCTTCATCGCCACCGTCTACGCCCCGCCCGAGGCCGAAGCCGCGCTCCTGCGCGACGTGACCAAGACCTGGCCCAACATCACCGCGATCCGGGTGCGCGAGGCGGTGGACCGGGTCGCCGAAGCGCTTGGCGCCATCGCGACCGCCACCGCCTGGGCCGCCGCCGGGACGCTGCTGACCGGATTTGTCGTCCTGATCGGTGCCGCAGCCGCAGGCGAACGCGCAAGGGTCTACGAATCGGCGATCCTCAAGACGCTGGGGGCCACCCGGGGCCGGATCCTCGCCAGCTTCGCACTCCGCTCCGCCCTGATGGGCGCTGCCGCAGGTGTCGTCGCCGTCGTCGCCGGGGGCATCTCGGGCTGGGCGGTGATGACCTTCGTGATGGACACGACCTACCGGTTCGAGCCCCTCTCCGCCATCGGCATCGTCGCGGGCGGCGTCCTTGCCACGCTCCTGGCCGGGCTGGCCTTCGCCGTCCGGCCCCTGTCCGCCCGCCCCGCCCAGACGCTCCGCGCGCAGGACTAAAACGGGTCCGCTCATCGGAGTTTTCAAAAACTCCGTCTCGGAGCCTTTGAAGGCTCCGGTCCGATTTCTTTGAAGAAATCGGGGCCTTCCCTACCGCAACCGCTGCAAGGTCAGCCCGACCGCCCACAACTCGCGGCTTGCCGGTTTCAGCCGGGCCAGCCCCGCCGCGAGCCAACCCAGGGGCGCGAGCCACCCTACCAGCCGCGCGACCCGCTCCATCGCGCCCGGCGGGGCGTTCACGGCATAGGCCGCCAGCGCCCCATCCAGCCAGCGCGGATCGTCCGGCCATCGGGTGAACGCCGTCTGCGCGAACATCACCACATCCGCCGCCTGCCACAGCCCGCCGCGCCGCGAAAGCCGGAACCGCTCCAGGTCGATGAACCGCGCCTCGGTCCCGTCCCAGCAGATGTCGCGCACCGCCGGGCGGCCATGCACCATCCCCGCCCAGTGCAGAAGCCCCAGCGCACGGCCCGCCCGCGCCATTGCCAAAAGCTTCTCGCCCTCGTCGCGCGCAGGGTCCGCCATCACCATCGGCAGCGTCGGCCCGGCATCCGGCATCAGCATCCAGCCCGGCCCTTCCGCCGCCACCTCCGCCACCGGCAGCCCCGCCCCGGCCAGTGCCCGCAGCCCCGCCCGCTCTGCCGCAAAGGACCGCTCCGGATCGCCCTTCTGCAGCCGAAGCCGCCCGCTCAACCGCTCCACCCGCTTCAGCCAGAACCGCCGCCCGTCGGGCAGGTCAAGCTTGCGGACCCGTTGCGGCGGGTCCGCCAATGCAGCTTTCAGATGGGGGTCAAGGTCGTCGGGCACCGGGCCGCTCCGTTCGGGATGCCCGCATGTAACGCCAATGAAACGGCTTTGTAAGTCAGGCTAGCCGAAGAACCCCGGCCCCGCCCGCCGCAGAAGGTCTTCGGCCAAGGCCCGGCCGATCTCCGCACCCTCGGCTACCGGACCGCGCCGCTCCCCCGCGACCGCGGCCGATCCGTCCGGACGCAGGATTTCCCCCCGCAGCCACAGGCCCGCCCCCTCGATCACCGCCAGCCCGGCAATCGGCGTCTCGCAGGACCCGTCCAGCCGCGCGAGGAAACTCCGCTCCGCCGCCAGCCGCTCCCCCGTCTCGCGGTCATGCACCGCCGCCAGCAGGGCCGCCACACGCAAGTCGGCAATCCGCCGCTCGATCCCGATCGCCCCTTGCGCGACCGCAGGCAGCATCGCTTCGGGTGCGATCGCCGACCGCACCACCTCCGTCATCCCCAGCCGGGTCAGCCCCGCCATCGCGAGGAAGGTCGCATCCGCCACGCCCTCGTCCAGCTTGCGCATCCGGGTCTGCACATTGCCGCGAAACTCCACCAGCTCCAGGTCCGGCCGCCGCAGGGCCAGCTGCGCCCGCCGCCGCAAGCTGGACGATCCCACCTTCGCCCCCTGCGGCAGCTCCGCAATCGACCCGAACCGGGGCGAGACAAACGCATCCCGCACATCCGCCCGTGGCAGATAGCAGTCCAGCACCAGCCCCTCGGGCTGCAGCGTCGGCATGTCCTTCATCGAATGGACGGCGATGTCGATGCCACCGTCCAAGAGCGCCTCCTCGATCTCGCGGGTGAAAAGGCCCTTCCCCCCGATCTCGCGCAGCGCCTTGTCCTGGATCTGGTCGCCGGTGACCTTGATCACCACGATCTCGAACGCCGCTTCGGGCAGGGCAAAGGCCGCCATCAGACAGCGCCTGGTCTCATGCGCCTGCCACAGGGCCAGCGGAGAACCACGGGTGCCGATCTTCAGGGGCCTGGCGGGGGTGGGCAGATCATCGCTCATCCGCAAAGGCTTAGCGCTGTCATGCCAGCCTGACAACTCTTGACAAGCCCCGCCCCGCAGCCGACCCATGGACCGACACCGAAAGGGCCGAAGACATGACCAAGACCATCCTGCGCGCGCTGAAGGGCGAGGTGCTGCCGACCCCGCCGATCTGGATGATGCGCCAGGCCGGTCGCTACCTGCCGGAATACCGCGAGACCCGGGCCAAGGCCGGCGATTTCCTCAAGCTCTGCTACACGCCCGACCGTGCCGCCGAGGTCACGCTGCAGCCGATCCGCCGCTACGGCTTTGACGCCGCGATCCTTTTCGCCGACATCCTCCTTCTGCCGCAGGCGCTTGGCCCCAAGCTCTGGTTCGAAACCGGCGAAGGTCC
>JBIJDO010000328.1:0-3795 GCA_044344105.1 Tabrizicola sp. | reverse complement strand
GCGCCAGATCGTTGCCGATGGCGCGGATGCCTTTCAGCGCGGTCGCGCCGTCGCCGATCAGGGTCGCGCCCTTGACCGCCTCGCCGATCACGCCGTTCTTCACCCGGTAGGCCTCGGTGCAACTGAACACGAACTTTCCGCTCGTGATGTCGACCTGGCCGCCACCGAAGCCGACAGCATAGATGCCGTCCCTGAGGCAGGCCACGATGCCCTTGGGCTCGTCTTTGCCCGACAGCATGTAGGTGTTGGTCATCCGCGGCATCGGGATATGGGCAAAGCTTTCGCGCCGTCCGTTGCCAGTGGCGGTGACGCCCATCAGCCGGGCGTTCTGGCGGTCCTGCATGTAGCCGACCAGGACACCGTCCTCGATCAGCACGTTCTTGCCCGAAGGCGTGCCTTCGTCGTCGATGGAGATCGAGCCGCGACGGTCGGGGATTGTGCCGTCATCCAGGACAGTGACACCCCGAGAGGCGATCTGTTTCCCCATCAGTCCCGCGAAAGCCGAGGTTTCCTTGCGGTTGAAGTCGCCTTCCAGCCCGTGGCCGATGGCTTCGTGCAACAGGATGCCGGGCCAGCCGGGGCCGAGGACGACGTCCATCCCGCCGGCCGGGGCCTCGACCGCGCCAAGGTTCACCTCGGCGATCCGCAGCGCCTCGGCGATCATCGGCTTCCAGGTGTCGGGGGACATCAGTTGCGCAAGGCCATGCCGCCCGCCCTTGCCGGTGCCGCCCTGTTCGCGGCGGCCGGCCTCTTCCAGCATCACGCTGACGTTGATCCGGGCCATGGGGCGGATGTCGGCCAGGCGCAGGCCATCGGGGCGCAGGATCTCCACTTCCTGCAGGCTGGCCGAAAGGGTGGCGGAGACCTGGACCACACGGCGGTCAAGCGCACGGGCATAGGCGTCGATCTCGCGCAGAAGATCGATCTTCACCGGGAAGGCGGCATCGGCCATCGGGTCGTCAGCGCGGTAAAGCCGGGTGTTGGTGCCGCGCGGCGACGGGGCCAGGCTGCCGCCCCCCGCGCCGACGGCGAGCCGGGCGGTCTCGGACGCGCGGCGCAGCGCCGTTTCGGTGATCTCGGTGGAATGGGCGTAGCCCGCAACCTCGCCGCGCACGGCGCGCAGGCCGAAGCCCTGGGAGGCGTCATAGGTCGCCTGGCGGATGCGGCCATCGTCCAGGACAAGGTTTTCCGCCCGTCGCCGTTCCAGGAACAGCTCGCCGTCGTCGGCCCCGTCGGTGGCGGCGCGCAGGGTGGCAAGGGTTGCGGCCTCGTCGAGATGGGTCTCGAACGGGCGGAAGGGGGCTTCGGTCATTTCGGTGCTTTCGATCAAAGGCGCTGGCCAGACATGGGACGCGCTGCGCACGGGGTCAAGGCGTGACGGTCCGGTCGATGAACTCTGCCTCTTTCGCCCAGGTTTCGGGCGAGAACAGCGCCTCGTGACCGACGGGACCGAGCGAGAGGAAGGTCTTGGGGTCTTTGGCCATGTCGAACAGGCGCTTGCCGAACCCTTGCGGGATCACGCGGTCGGCCTCACCATGCAGGACAAGAAGCGGCGCGCGAACTCTCGCGATGTGGTCGCGCGCGCGGTATTGGTCCTTCATCAGAAGGCCGACCGGTGCCCAGGGATAGGCGCGGCGCGCGATGTCGACCGCAGCGGAATAGGGCGCTTCAAGCACAAGGGCCGCGACCGGGTTCTGCGCGGCGGTGATGACCGCAGGCCCGGTGCCAAGGGATTCGCCGACCAGGACGATGCGGTCGGCCGCGATGCCCTGGGCGCGCAGGTGGTCGTAGGCCGTCTTGGCGTCGGTGAAAAGGCCGGTCTCGGTGGGCCGCCCGGAAGAGCCGCCATAGCCGCGCCAGGACAGGAACGCCACGCCAAAGCCGCGTGACCGGTAGAAGGCAAGGCGGTCGGCACGGTCGGCAATCTCGCCCGCATTGCCGTGCAGAAACAGGATCACCGGACGATCCGGGGCGGGGGCTGCGTACCACAGCACCAGGGTCTCGCCGTCCGGGGTCGGAAGGGTGACCCGTTCGACCCCGATGAGGCCGACCGATCCCGGAAGCGGATCGCGGTGCGAGGGAAAATACTGCAGATCGCGTTGGAAAACATACATTCCAGACAGCGCCACGGCATAGAGCAGGCCGAAGGTCGCGAAGCTGAGCTTGAGCAGGCCCAAGGGGTTTGTCCTTTGGTCAAGTCGCCGGTGAGGGGCGCTGGTTTGTCGCAACGGTTTTGCTTGTCGCGGACATGCTAATATGGTTTGAGGACCTCGGGAACCGACGGGATTCTGCCCTTGACGGCAGCCCCCGAAACGGCGGCGGCAAGCTGCGAGGAAAACGGGATTAGCGACATGCGTCTTTCGACTGTGACGAACGGGTTGGCTGCGGCGGTGCTGGGCACCCTGACCGCCGGATCGGCCTTTGCGCAGCAGGCCCTGGAAATCGTCGGCCAGCCGGTGAACGGAGCCATCGGCTTTCAGCCGGCCGCAACCGAACTGGCCGAGGACCTGCAATGGCTGGACGGCATGATACTCTACATCATCACCGGCATCGTGGTCTTCGTCACCGCATTGTTGATCTATGTGATCGTCCGCTACAACGCCAAGGCCAATCCCACGCCCGCGCGCTTTACCCACAACAGCCCGCTGGAAGTGGCCTGGACGCTGATCCCGATCGTGATCCTGGTCTTCATCGGCGCCTTCTCGCTGCCGATCCTGTTCAAGCAGCAGGAAATTCCGGTCGGCGACGTGACGATCAAGGCGACAGGCTACCAGTGGTACTGGGGCTATGAATACGTCGACGAAGGCGTGTCTTTCGACAGCTACATGATCGGCTCGCCCGCGACAGGGGGCTCCAACATGCTGACGCCCGAAGTCGAGGCAGAGCTGACGGCAGCGGGCTATTCCAAGGAACAGTTCCTTCTGGCCACGGATACGGCGGTTGTCGTGCCGGTCGGCAAGACCATCGTGGTGCAGGTGACGGCGGCGGACGTGATCCATTCCTGGAAGGTTCCGGCCTTCGGCGTGATGCAGGACGCGGTGCCGGGCCGGACGGCCGCCCTTTGGTTCAAGGCCGACCGGGAAGGCATCTACTTTGGCCAATGTTCCGAACTTTGCGGCCAGATGCATGCCTACATGCCGATCACGGTCAAGGTCGTGTCGGAAGCGGCCTATGCCGAATGGTTGACCAAGGCCAAGGCGGGGGATGTGCAACTGTCTTCGGTCGCTGCACCCGCAGATGACAAGGTCGCGGCCAACGACTGAGTTTGGTGGCCGGAAAGCGATGGGCGGGGCCTGGCGATGGACCAGCCCCGCACTGCCAGAGAAAGACCGGCCGTAGAAAGACTGGGATGAGCGAGATTCAGGCATATCAGAGCGTGACCGCCCCGGTGCATGAGCCGGGCTTCGGCGATTTCGTCCAGCTTCTGAAGCCGCGGGTGATGTCGCTGGTGGTGTTCACCGCACTCGTGGGGCTCTTGGTCGCGCCGGTCGGGCTGCACCCGGTCGAGGCGTTTTCGGCGATCCTCTTCATCGCGCTGGGTGCGGGGGCCTCGGGTGCGCTGAACATGTGGTGGGATGCCGACATCGATGCGGTGATGAAGCGCACCGCGCGGCGTCCGGTGCCCGCCGGCAAGGTCCAGCCCGGTGAGGCGCTGGGCATCGGCATGGCGCTGTCTGGGATCAGCATCGTCATGCTCTGGCTGACGACGAACTGGGTCGCGGCGGCGCTGCTGGCCTTCACCATCTTCTTCTACGCCGTCGTCTATTCGATGTGGCTGAAACGTCTCACGCCGCA
>JBIJDO010000034.1:0-13139 GCA_044344105.1 Tabrizicola sp. | reverse complement strand
GATGAACCGCGCCGCGATCAGCCAGCCGAGGGAAGGTGCCAGCGGAAAGACCGGCTTGGTGAAGGCCGCCAGCCCGTAGCCGAGTGCCGCCAGTTCCTTGCGCCGCCCGATCCGGTCGGACAGCGCGCCGGAGAACACCTTGGTGATCGCCGCCGTCGCCTCGGCGATGCCCTCGATCACGCCCACCGCCAGCGCCGAGGCCCCAAGGCCGACGGTCAGATAGACCGGCAGCAGCGCGTGGATCATCTCGGACGAGACATCCATCAGCATCGACACGAACCCAAGCGCCCAGATCCCCGCAGGCAGGCCGCGCCAGGCCGAGGCCGCCGGTGCCGTGACCTTGGCAGACCCGGGCGTTTCGCCTTGCGCCGGGGCGTCAGTCATGGCGCCTCGCTTCCGCAATCGCTTCGGCCCGCGTGACGCCGATATCGTCCAGCAGGCGACCCTCCAGCCGCGCCAGAGCCGCGCGCTGGCGTTGCCGGTCGGCCCAGGCCATCAGCCGCGACGGCAGCGGAACCAGCACCACCGGGGGGAAATGGGGGAAGAAGCCCTGTTGCGATGTGGTCCGGTCCATGTCCACCCTCCGGGATCAGCCGTTCTCGCCCTTGGCGTCGAAGACGCGTCTGGCATAGTCGTCCAGCACCGCCTCGCAACCTTTCAGGCGCATCCGTGCCTCCTCGGCGCGGGCGGCGCCGTAGAAGTCGAGCTTGCCGATCTTGTCCAGCCAGCCCTGCAGCTTCTTCAGATCAACGTCGTTTTCTTCCAACTCGGCATAGCTGAAGTGGCCGGTCGTTATCTCTTTGGCGACCTCGCGCTCGAAGTCGTCGCATTTGTCGATGAACTCGGCGTAGGCCTCGTCGCGTTCCGCCTTGAAGCGGCCCACGACCTTGGCCCCCTGGCCGGGGTCCAGCGCAACGGTCTGCAGAATCACGCTTTCGCCCTTTGCCTCGTCGATGTCGTTCTCGACCATCTTCAGGCGGCGGATGTGGTCATCCGTGCGCGGCAGAAGACATACGCCGTTCTGCAGATAGATGGCCCCCATCCCCTTCAGCCGCCGCCAGATGGCGATGCGCCGTGCCGAAGGTTCGGCCGGGACCTTGTATGTCAGCAGGAGCCAGGTGATTTCAGTCATGCGCACATCAATGTAGTAACGGCGGTTACATGTCAAGCGTTCGAAGCGTCCGAAAAACTTGTGACAGAGAAACTCGGCTGTCCTCTTGAGCGCCCCGCGGCAACGCTTTCATCGTGAGGCTTGATCCTGACCGAAGCCAATCGATCAGCGAACCTTACAAATCTGTAATCTTACCGAAAGGACTTTGTCAGACGGTCCGGCCAACTGGACGAACCGCATCCGGGCCAGACCCGGCCAGCGGTGTGCCGCTTGCCCGCCATGTCCAGCGGTCCCCAACAAAACATCCGAGGCGAACATGCCGTCCGACCCCTTCTGGCTCTTTATCGGCTTTCTTGGCCAGGCCCTCTTCTCTGCCCGGTTCCTGGTGCAGTGGATCGTCAGCGAAGTCCGGCGCGAAAGCATCGTGCCCTATGTGTTCTGGTGGTTCTCTCTTGGCGGCGGAGCCACGCTCCTGGCCTATGCCATCTGGCGGCAGGATCCGGTTTTCATCACCGGGCAAGGCTTCGGGCTGGTCGTCTATCTGCGGAACCTGATGCTGATCCGGGCCAGTGCAAAGGCGGGCGTGCAGCAATGACGCGCAATGAATGGTGGCAAGGGCCGGTTGCGGCGGCGCTGGCCTTCCTCTTCGTCTGTGTGGCGATGCTCGCCCTCCGGCCGGTTCTGCCCATCGACGAGACCCGCTACCTTACGGTTGCCTGGGAGATGTGGCAGGGCGGCTCGAAAATCGTGCCGCATATCAACGGCGAAACCTACAGCCACAAGCCACCGCTCTTGTTCTGGCTGATCAATCTGGTCTGGGCCGTCGCGGGACCCAGCGAATTCGCGGCCCGGCTGGTGGGGCCGGCGGCCGGGGTGGCGGTGATCCTGATGACCGCCCGCCTGGCAAGGCTGCTTTGGCCCGAGGCCCCGGAACGCGAGGGTCGGGCGGCATGGATCGTCGCCACGGGAGGCACCTTCCTGGCTTTCGGGTCGACGACGATGTTCGACGCCCTGCTATCCGTCGCGGTCGTGGGGGCGATGCTGGCCCTGTGGTCGATGGCCCGTCAGCCGGGCTGGCGCGCGGCGGTCGGGCTGGGTCTGGCGCTTGCCTTCGGTGTGCTGGCCAAGGGGCCGGTCATCCTGGTGCATGTCCTGCCGGTCGCTCTGACCTTTCCGCTTTGGCAGCCTCTGGACAGCAAGGCCCGCCGGCGCGACATGGCCACGGGCGTCGGCCTTGGCCTGCTTGTGGCGCTTGCGCTGGTGGCCCTCTGGCTGGTGCCGGCGCTGGTCTTCGGCGATCCGCAGTATCGCAACGACATCCTTTGGCGGCAGAGCGCCGGCCGCATGGTGGCGTCCTTCGCCCATGACCGACCGATCTGGTTCTTTGTCGCCCTTTTGCCGATGTATCTTTTTCCCTGGGGCTGGGGGCGCGAGGTGGCAGGTCTCTGGCCGAAGGACAAGGGGTCGGCCGAACGGTTCCTTCTGGTCTGGGCCCTTGGTGCGTTTGCGGCCTTCAGTCTGATCAGCGGCAAGCAGATCCACTACCTGATCCCGGAGCTTCCCGCACTGGCGTTGCTGTTGTCGCGGGGGACCGGGGCGGCTCCGGGGCGCTGGACGCGGTTCATCCCGATGCTGCCCGCCATCGTGATCCTTGGCCTTGGCGCGGCCGCAGCCCTGGGCCAGGGTCCGGCGATCCTTTCAGGCGGGGTGGGCCCGCTGGAACTCGCGGTCGCGACGGTGATCGTGGCGACGGCCCTGGTGCTGGTGGCCTCGGCCCGGTCCCGCCAGGCCGCCCGCATCCCGGTGGCACCCGCCACGCTTGTCGCCTTGTTTCTGATCGCCTTCCAGACGATCTGGGCCACGAACAACCCTGGCCGGCTTGCGGGCCTGCTGTCGGTCTATGACGCGCAGGGCATCGCCACCCTTGACCAGGGCTATGTCGGGCAATTCAGCTTCTCTGCCCGTCTGGCCACGCCCGTGACCGTCCTGAGGGAACCCGGCGCACTTGAGACCTGGATGGCAGAGCATCCGGGCGGCCTGCTGCTGACCAGGGCCCCGATCACCTTGCCCGGACTGCAGTTTCTGCGCGAGGACACCCTGCATGGCGACCAATGGTTCGTCTACAGCGTGGAACCCTGACCGTGCTGGACGTCCCCTTCGTGTCCGTCGTTCTGCCCGCCCGCAACGAGGCCGTCGCAATCGCCTCCCTGCTGCCGGACATCGCTGCGGCCTTGTCCGCGACCCCGCACGAGATCATCGTCGTCGACGACGGCTCGACCGACGCGACCGCATCGGCGGTCACGGCGGCGATGGCGACCCTGCCCGGAGTGCGGCTCATCCGGCATGAACGGTCCTGCGGCCAGTCCGCTGCCCTGCGGACCGGCATCCTTGCCGCGCGGGGCAGGATCATCGCGACGCTGGATGCCGACGGGCAGAACCCGCCGGCCGATCTGCCCCGGCTCCTGGCACCGCTGATGGACGGCGGCGCGCAGGGGCTGGGCCTCGTGCAGGGCCAGCGCCGCAAGCGGCAGGACCGCTGGACGCGCCGCATCGCGTCAAGGATCGCCAATGGCATCCGTGGCGCGCTCTTGCGCGACGGCGTGCGCGACAGCGGCTGCGGGCTGAAGGCCTTCCGGCGCGAGGTCTATCTGTCCCTGCCGTACTTCGACCACATCCACCGCTTCATGCCGGCGATGGTCCGGCGCGAGGGCTACAGCGTCCTGGTGATCGACGTCGATCACGCCGAACGCCGCGGCGGCCGGTCCAACTACAGCAACCTGCAACGCGCCCTGGTCGGGATCGTCGATCTTCTGGGGGCAGCCTGGCTGATCCGCCGCCGCAAGCTGCCGGTCGCCCGCGAACTTGGCCCGGACGCACCATCCGTGCCAGACGCAAGGTCCTGAGTTCACCACTCCGGACCGCCCGCAGGGTCAAGCTTGCCTGCGACGGGGGCAACCCGGGAAACCTGCAGGTGAGCGGACGTTGATCACGGTCGGCTTGTCAGGTCTGCGCCCACTTGGTGAGCGGAACGTTTCCGCTGGATTGCAACGCGGCAATGTCCGGCCGGCCGTCCCTTTCCGGATCGACCCGGACCAAATTGGTCCGAACCGGCGGGCTCGGGCCAAGAAACCTGGGCCATCGTGACAAACTTTCAACCTTCGCGTCAGGTGACTGGCAGCTTGGGTGTCCAGCTTCGTGTCACGGCAACGATGGGCGTTGCTGAGACCGAAAAGGAAAGACCAATGCAAACCAAACCGAAGTCGCGCAACAGCCGCCTGCTGCTGGCGACGCTGGCCGGATCGCTGGCCCTTGGTTGGGCCGTGGCCAACATTGCGCGGGCTGAATCGAGCCCGGACGATGCGGCGACCCTGCAGGCGCTTGGCAGCGCGAAGATCTCGCTTGCCGATGCGATCCGCACCGCAGAAGCCGCAGGCCAGGGCAGGATTGTCGGTGCCGAGTTCGAGATCAGGGACAGCAAGCCGGTCTACGTGGTGACCACCCAGAACGGTACGACCGAAGTGGACCACATGATCGACCCGGCAACCGGAGCGATCCTGGTCAGCACCCCGAATGTCGAAGCAGACGACGGGGACAAGAAGGCCGACGAGGCGTCAGAACTTGCAGCCCTTGAGGGTGCCAGGGTCAATCTGCTGCAGGCCATCACGTCGGCTGAAGCCGAAGGTGGCAACGCCCTTTCGGCGGAATACGGCCAGGAAGACGGCGGGCTTGCCGTCGAACTGGAGCTTGCCGATGCCTCGGGCAAGGTGACTCAGTTGCGGATCGATGCCCTGACCGGAAAGAGTCTCGCCGACGACGAGGAGGGCGGCGAAGAAGAGGAAGAAGGCCAGGACGGGAGAGACTCCGGCGAAGAGCACGAAGGCTGATCGGATCAGCCATGCCCGCTGCTTGTGTAGGAGCAGCGGGTTTTCCCGCCAGACGAAATGAAACTCACCTGCCATGGCGGAAGAAACCAGTCGCATTGGCAGGCCCGTGAGATCGAAAGCGACACCGGGTCCGAACCGACAAAGGTTGCAGCCTTGTCATCTTTGCGAAAGCTGCCTGACAGCATCGACCTCCATCTTGTGTGTCACGGAAGCGGGGAGAACTGAGATGTTCGACAGGATACGACGTTTCGCGGTGCGGGCGCCTTCCGCACCAATCTCGGACATGAGCCTTGGACTTGGCGTTCTGGTGGCGGGCGTCGCCGCAGTGATCGGTATCTTGATGGTCGCGGGACTTCGCTTCGCGATGAACGGTGCGGGCCGCAGGACCCGTGGCGACCGGGCAGGCGCAGCGACGCGCGACAGTGCCCCGCGATTGCCGCAAACCCGACCTGCCTGACAAGGCAAGCGCCGTCGTGAACGGAGCAGGTTTCGCCGCCTGCGGTTTTCGCCTACTTCAGAAAGTACCGACTTCTCATGTCACGCTGGTCCTCCGCCATGAAGCTTCTCCTGATCGAAGACGACAAGACGATTGCCGAGTACATCCTGGGCGGCTTGCGTCAGGAAGGGCACGTGGTCG
Source organism: Tabrizicola sp. (assembly GCA_044344105.1). Taxonomy (GTDB): domain Bacteria; phylum Pseudomonadota; class Alphaproteobacteria; order Rhodobacterales; family Rhodobacteraceae; genus Tabrizicola. The sequence goes on along the minus strand of JBIJDO010000034.1, from coordinate 7,507 downwards.
ACCACATGACCGATGGGCGCGATGCCATGTCCCAGGCCATGACGAACCCCTATGACGTGTTGATCGTCGACCGCATGTTGCCGGGACTTGACGGCCTGTCCCTCGTCCGGGCCCTGCGCGCCGCAAAGGTACGGACACCGGCGATCTTCCTGACCGCCCTGGGCGGGGTGGACGACCGGATCGAGGGGCTGCAGGCCGGCGGCGATGACTATCTGGTCAAGCCCTTCGCCTTCGGCGAGCTTTCCGCCCGGATCGGCGCCCTTGCCAGGCGTCCCGTCCAGCAGGCGGAAGACACCGTGCTGGCAGCCGACGACCTGCGCATGGATCTGATCCGCCGCACCGTGAGGCGTGGCGATGTCGAGATCGACCTTCTGCCCCGTGAATTCGCACTTCTGGAACTGCTCCTGCGCCGGAAGGGTCGCGTGCAGACCCGGACGATGCTGCTTGAACAGGTCTGGGACATCAGCTTCGACCCGCAGACGAATGTCGTCGAAACCCATATCTCGCGGCTGCGCGCCAAGGTGGACCGGCCCTTCGACCGCGAACTGATCCGCACCGTTCGGGGCGCAGGCTACAAGATCGATGGTTGACCCCAATCGACCCCGCCCCCTGGACTTGCTGAAGTCCAGCCCCGTCAGACAGGCGATCGGCGTGGTCAGCCTGATGGCTGTCATCAGCGTGACCACGACGGCGATTGCTTTCCTGCGCGTCCGCGAAGGTCTGGAGGAGGCAATTTTCACGTCGCTCGATCTTTCAGCTGCCAGCTTTTCGACCGCCCGCACGCCGGATGCCTTGCGTAGCATGGTTGTCGCCGAAGCACAGGTTGCCGATCCGGAGCAGCGGATCATCGCGCTGCTTCCGGCAGATGGCGGATCGGTTGGAAATGCCATTGCGCGTCTTGACGGAGGCCTGCCCGCCGTCTCGCCCCTGTCCAAAGACACGCAGCTTTCGGATGAGGGCTACGAGTTTCGGGTGATCGCGGATGATCGCGGCACACTGATCCTCGGCGAGACCCGAGAAGGCGTCGAAGAGATCAGCGAGGTGTTTGTCGCCCTGGTCGCCCTGAGCCTGGTGCCGACGCTGCTGCTTTCGCTTGCGGCGGCTCTGGTGATCGCAGCCAGAAGCGCGCGCAGGGTGGTGCGTATCCAAGGCGCGCTCGAGCGGTTGACTGCCGGAGATCTGAAAGCGCGGGTCGCGGAAGATCCAGTGCAGGAGGACGATCTGGCGCGGATCGCCGGGGGGCTTGACCGCATGGCGGCCGCGCAGGAGGCATCGGTGGCGGCCCTGAAGCAGGTTTCGGCCGACATTGCCCATGACCTGAAAACCCCGGTCCAGCGCATCGCGGTCCTGATGGCAGAGCTTCGGAACCAGACCAGCGAAGGGTCACCCGAAGCCGCGCTGGCAGAGCGGGCGCTGGCCGAAGCCGACCGTGCGGTCGCGGTGTTCCAGGCCCTCCTGCAGATCGCGCAGATCGAAGGGCGCACGCCCAAAGGCAGGTTCCGGTCCGTCGATCTGTCGGCGGTCGTGTCCACCTTCGCGGATATCTATGGTCCGGCGGTGGAAGACAGCGGGCACTCACTTGTGGTGGATCTGCCATCCGGACAGCCCGTCCAGGTTCAGGGCGACAGGGACCTTCTGGGTCAGGTGGTGGCGAACCTGATCGAAAATGCGCTTCGCCACACGCCCGAGGGCTCGGCCATCCGCCTGTCGCTGCGGCAGGAGGACGCGTCGGTGGTGCTGGCGGTCGCCGACAACGGACCGGGCATCCCCGAAGCCGAACGCGCGCTTGTCCTCAGACGTCTCTACCGCCGTGAGGCGAGCCGCACGACAGAAGGCAATGGCCTCGGGCTGGCACTGGTCGCGGCCATTGCCGATCTGCACGAGGCCCGATTGCAACTCTCGGACAACGCGCCCGGACTGATCGTTTCACTTATCTTCCCCATCCTCGCAACGCCGCCCGCCTGACCGGGCATTTCCTCAAAGGTCCACAAATGAACATCCGCAAACGCGCCCTTTGGGCCGCGGCAGGCCTTCTGTTGCCCGTTCTCGTCCTCGGCCTCTACCTTGGCTGGCTGGAGGTGTCGGGGAACTTCGCCCCGATCATCGACGGCTTCGCTTACCGGTCGAACCAGCCGACGCCCGAGCGTCTTGCCGAGTACAAGGCGGCCTACGGGATCAGGACGGTGATCAACCTGCGCGGCGCAGCACCTGGCGAGGCCTGGTACGATCTGGAAAAGCAGGCCGCCAAGGACCTGGGACTGACGCTCATCGACGTTCCGCTGTCGTCGGCACGGGATCTTTCCGACACCGAACTGCAGCAACTGGTTGCGCTTCTGCGCACGGTGGAAGGTCCGGTTCTGATCCACTGCCGGTCGGGATCGAACCGGACGGGTCTTGCCGCAGCGATCTATCTGTCCGAGATCGGCCAAGCCGATGCCGAGGTGGCCGGGGAACAGCTTTCCCTGCGCTTCGGGCATGTCTCGGTTCCGTTCCGCCCAGAAACCTCGGCGATGGACCGATCATGGCAGAGATACCTTTCGCTGCGCGGTCCCGGCGGCGCCGACAAGTGACCTGCCGGGGCGACGGCCTTGCCGCCCGGACGGGTTCCGCGCCTGCAAGGGGCACCGCAACGGAGCGGGTTCGCGCGTGGTCCCGGCACCGGCCCTTTCCCCTGCGGCGGGTACTCCGGAACTGACGTACCCGTGGTTTCCCGGACGTCCGCCTCGGTCAGATTCTGCCGACTGACGTCGAGGTCGGTGGCCCATGCCGCAAACGCGTGCCGCTTCTTCCGGATCGAAAACTTGATGTCGGGCGTGCGTCCTGCTTTCGCCTGGCCTTTCGAGGTTATGCGCCGCCGCCAACCCGGCACGACATTGCGCTTGACCCGGAACGCATGCTCGCGTATCAATTCTGAATAAATGTTCAATCAAAAAATGGGTGACTGGTCGGCTTTGGTCGCAAGGATCTTCGGGTGATGCGGTCGACGGCCTGGATGCCTGACGGGGAAGGGGATGCGCATGACCAAGCTGGTTCATTCTGGCGACCTAGCCGTCTCAATGCCTAGCCCCGCAGCCCGACGCCATGAGATTGAGGCCGCCCTTGGCGAGGCGGGCAGCATTGCCGGCCACACCTCTCTCGACCACGACGTCCCTGGTGCGGCCTCCGACGTCTCGCACGATCCGGGACCCATTGGCAGCGGCAGGTTTCTCGTCGCGACCCCATCCGCCGATCTTTAGCCCAAGCTGAACCAAGCCCGCCACACGGAGAGATCAAGCCATGGACGTCATCGACCAGCTGCAGGCCGTCCGCGATGGCAAACTGAGCCGCCGGGCCTTCAACCGCTCGCTCGTCTCGCTTGGCATCGTATCAATGATGATGCCGCTCCTGCCCCGCCGGGCTGCGGCCGCACCCGAGGACCATGCGACGTGGTTCACCTGGGGCGGGTTCGACGTTCCCGACTACTTTGATCAATACGTGGCCAAGCGCGGCGAGTTGCCCAATTTCGCCACCTACGGCTCGGCGGAAGAGGCGCTGAACAAGCTGAAGTCCGGCTTTGTGGCCGACATTGCCATGCCCTGCCTGTCGGACGTGCCGCGCTGGTCCGAGACGGGTCTTTTCCAGCCGATCGACCCCACGCGTCTGTCGAACTGGGCCGATGTGATGCCGGAATTGTGGGATGTTCCCTACAATCTGACGGACGGCAAGGTCTGGATGATGCCGTGGGAATGGGGCCAGACCTCGGTCGCCTATCGGACCGACCTTTACGACCTGGAAGGCGCAGAAGAAAGCTGGGACATGCTGTGGAACCCCAAGTATGCCCGGCGGCTGGGCATGCTGGCTGGCGGCGGCGATGCCTGGTGGTGCGCGGCGATCAAGGCGGGCGTGCCCTTCGACCAGATCCACACCGAGGCGGCGTTCGAGAAGATCTCCGCCGTGCTGCGTGAACAGCGGTCGCTGATCCGCATGTACACCGACGACACGACGTCCAGCGATACCGCGCTGGCGGCGGGCGAGATCGTCGCGATCATGGCCTGGAACAGCTCGGTCGTCACCCTGAGCGGGCAAGGCGTTCCGGTGAAATTCGCCAAGCCCCGGGAAGGCGCGCTGACCTGGGTCTGCGGGCAGATGCTGCACAAGGACGCGCCCAAGATCGACAGCGCCTATGACGTGCTGGATTCGCTGATCAGCGAGGCGGCGTCGACCGCGCTGATCCGGGGATCGGGTTACGGCGGGCCGAACCGCAAATCCTATGCCGAGTTCACAGACGAGGAACTGGCCAACCTGGGCCTGTCGCGAAATCCGATGGACATCCTCAAGGCCGGGCATTTCGGCATCCCGCAGTCCGCCGAATGGGACCAGCGGATGACCTCGACCTGGGAACAGATCAAGCTTGGCTTTTGAGGCGCTCGTGACGTTCGCCCTGTCCCCTGGCGCACCGCGCGCGCGGCCCAATGCCCTTGCGCGGTTCCTGCACCGGCACGAGGGCTGGCGCGGCTATCTTCTCATGGCCCCCGCGCTGGCGCTGATGGCGGCGGCAATCCTGTTCCCGCTTGGCATGACGCTGGCGATGAGCACCTGGTCGCTGGCGGGCTACGACGTCGTGACCACGCCGGGCCCCGGCAACTACATCGCGATGATCGAGAATCCGATGTTCGGCGCACTGATCTGGCGGACGCTGTTCGTCGCGGCTTCGGCCACGCTGATCATCGTCGTGCTGTGCTATCCGATGGCGTACTACGTCGCCTTCCACGGCGGGCGGCACAAGTCATCGTGGCTGATCCTGCTGATGCTGCCGTTCTGGACCAGCTATCTTCTGCGCGTCTTCGCCTGGAAGGTCGTGCTGGGCTACGAGGGCGCGCTGAACTCGGCACTTCTGAGCCTCGGGATCGTGGATGAGCCGGTGGCCGCACTCCTTTACAGCCAGACGGCAGTGATCATCGTGCTGGCCCATTCCTGGGCGGCCTTTGCCATCCTGCCGATCTATGTGAGCCTGGAGAAGATCGACCGCAGCTATCTGGAAGCGGCAGCCGATCTTGGTGACGGCCCGTGGCGGCGGTTCTGGCGCATCACATTTCCATTGTCGCTGCCGGGCGTCATCGCGGCCCTCGTCATGGTCTTCGTGCCGACGGTGGGCGAATACATCACGCCGGCCATGGTCGGGGGTCCGGACAGCCTTCTGGTCGGCAACCTGATCCAGTCGATGTTCGGGCCGATGAACAACTGGCCCGCTGGCGCGGCGCTTGCGGTGGTGATGATGGGAACGATCGCGCTGGCGGGCGCGGTCTTCCTGGTTCTCAACCGGCTTTTGCAGAGGTAGGGATGGCGCGCTTCACCGGATTTCACCGCCCGAACCGTCCGCTCGCTCTGTACGCGGCACTGTTTGCGGTGCTGCTCTACCTGCCGATCCTGTTCATACCGCTGTTCTCGTTCAACGCCGGTGTCTATGTGAAGTTCCCGCTCGAAGGCCTTACCTTCGGCTGGTATGCCGACCTGTGGACCCGCGAGCCGTTGCAGCGCGCCTTCTGGAATTCTGTCAAGGTCGCGACTTTCGTCAGTATCTTCTGCACCTTGCTGGCGGTTCCTGCGGCCCTTGCCATCGCGCGCTACCGGATGCCGGGCAAGGCCCCTGCCGTCAGCTTCATGATGCTGCCCCTGGTGCTGCCAGGCCTCATTATGGGAGTGGCACTTCTGACCCTGCTGAACCGGATGGGGGTCACGCTGTCGCTTTTCACGGTCACCCTCGGGCATATCGTGATCTGCCTGCCATTTGCCATCAGCGTCCTTCTGCCGCGGTTCATCGGCTTCAGCCGGTCGCTGGAAGAGGCCTCGGCCGATCTGGGCGAGCCGCCTTGGCGCACGTTCTGGCGTGTCACGATGCCCTGCAACCTGCCCGGCATCCTTGGCTGCCTGCTGATGACCTTCACCATCTCGTTCGACGAGTTCTTCATGGCCTTTTTCCTGAGCGGGTCCGAAGCCACGCTGCCGATGTACATCTGGGGGCAGCTGCGTTTCCCGCAGGATTTTCCGTCGCTTCTGGCGCTGTCGACGCTGATCCTCCTGGTCAGCTGCATCCTTGTCGTCACCAGCCTGCGCCTGTCACGGCCGGGCCAACTGCAATCGGGAGACGGGCGGTGAACGCGCAAGGTGAGACGCTGACGAGCGCTGCATCCGTGGCCGATACCGGAACGATGATCTCGGTCCGCGAGGTCAACAAGGCGTTTGGTCGGGTGCAGGCGGTGCGGGAAGTCTCGATCGACATCCGTGCGGGCGAGTTCTTTTCGATTCTCGGTGCATCAGGATCCGGCAAGACGACGCTTCTGCGGATGATCGCGGGGTTCGAGGCGGTGACGTCGGGCCGGATTGTCGTGGACGGGACCGAGGTGCAGGACACCCCGCCCCATCTGCGCCCGATCAACATGGTGTTCCAGAACTATGCGATCTTCCCGCATCTGAACGTGCGCGACAACATCGCCTATGGTCTGCGCCGTCTTGGCACGCCGAAGGAGGAGCGGGCGAAGATGGTGGATGCGATGCTGGAAATGATCGCCCTTCCCGGCTATGGCGACCGGAGGGCGAACCAGCTTTCAGGCGGGCAGATGCAGCGCGTGGCGCTGGCACGGGCGCTGATCCTGAGACCGAAGGTGCTTCTCCTGGACGAACCACTCGGCGCACTGGACAAGCAGCTGCGCGAACAGATGCAGCTGGAACTGCGTGGTCTGCAGCGGCGGCTTGGCATCACCTTCGTCCTGGTGACCCATGACCAGGAAGAAGCGCTGACCCTGTCGGACCGGGTGGCCGTCATGGCGGGCGGTCGGGTGATCCAGGTTGACACGCCCTCCGGCCTTTATGACCGACCAAGGACACGCGAGGTCGCGGGTTTCGTCGGCACGATGAATTTCTTCGAAGCGAGGATCCACGGCGCGGGGGCCGACATCGCGGGGCTTGGAAGCGTGCCGCTGAAGGGCATGGCCACTGGCCGCATGGAGCAAGAGAAGGTGCTGATCGCGGTAAGGCCGGAAGGATTTACCCTGGCACGGACGCCACCTGCAGATCCTCGAGGCGGCGTTCAGGGCCGCCTGATGGCCCGGCAATACCTCGGCGGTCGTCAGCTTCTGCATGTCGCCATCGACGGCCGCGAGACGCCGGTTGCCGTGGCGGCTGCGGCCCAGCGTGGCGTTGATCCATGGCAGGGACGGGAAGGCGAAGTCGTCTGGCTTGGCTGGAGCAATGATGCGCTGACCGTGCTAGACCCCAATTGACCGGACGACGAGAACACGGAAGATCAGATGACCCTTGAAGACAAAACCCCCGAGCAACCCAGGACCCGCCGCGCTCAGGCCAAGGTCGAGCGGCGTCAGACGCTGATCGATGCCACGATCCGATCCATCGCCGACTATGGCCTGTCCGGCACGACAATCGCAAAGGTCACCGAAATCGCGGGCACTTCGATCGGGCTTGCGAACTTCTACTTCGAGAACAAGGAGCGGCTGTTTGAAGCGACGCTCCA
>JBIJDO010000327.1:0-3822 GCA_044344105.1 Tabrizicola sp. | reverse complement strand
TGGAACAGCGCGAGCGCGCGGGCGGCCTTGTCAGGGGTGCCGACGTCGAGCAGGCATGAGAAATGGGTGAAGTAATCCGCCATGGGGACCTCCTGAATGGGGAAGGCTCGGCCAAGAGGCCGGGCGCTGGATTGGAATGAACGGGTAGTTGGGGGCGATCAGCCTGTGGGACTGTCGCCCGCCGCCTGACGCGCGGCATGCGCGCAGAGCATCTGCCGGTAGAAGCGCTTACGCGCTGCCCGGAAGCCGCGAACGGCGCGCGTGTCTGGATGCAGCGCCCGGACCGCCGCGCGCAGGACGGCGTACGGCGAAGCCGTCACGGGCAGGCCGAGGCGCTGATAGGCTGGATCGGTCATGTCAGCTGACCTCGACCACGGGCGAGGCGAGATGCGGATCGACCAGCGTCTCGATCCGCGCGGCCCGGCCCATCCAAGGCTCTGGCCGGATGGCCTTTACCCAGTCGGCGAAGCTCGGGATGAAGCCAAGGTCTTCCTTCACATGTTGCTCGCCAACCCAACGTGTCGGGATGATGCGCCCGGTCGAGAGCGTGAGGGTGGGGCCGAAGATCGTCTCGGCCATGAAGATGCCCTCGGCATGGTGGCGCAACGCCCGGTGCCGGAAGTCGGCCGTGATCTCCTTGCTCTGGTCGAACCAGGCATGCACCGCCATGAAATCGTCGACCGTGCCGCCCCATTTCTTCACCGAGGAGAGGGCATGGTGATAAGGATGTGCCATCGCCGACCCCTCAGAAATCATGGGTGTAGAGTTCAGACGAGGTGAAGCGCTCGTTGAACTCAAGGTGGATGCAGCGAGCTGCAGCGTCGAAGCAGAACTCGCCGTAAGCGCCGTCGTTGTTCTCCCAGCCGCCATGGGTGTCGGAGAGGAAGTCGTAGACCAGTTGCTCGACGACATCCTCCAGCGACAGGCTGCGCATTTCGACCTCGGGGTCGTCCCAAGTCAGTGCGGCATATGCGATCTCGGTCGCCGGGAACTCGACCGCGGTCTCGCCGGACCATGCCCCGATGCTTTCGATCTGGCCGCTGTCACCGGCACCGTCGAAGGTCACGGTGACATGGGTGATGCCGGCGGCCATGAGACCGTCAAACAGGCGGTCCTTGTTGCCGGGGCGCAGGGCTTCGATGCGGGCCGCGCGCGCGGCATGGGCCGCGAAGATCTGGCCAATGTCGACGGGCGAGGGTGCCATCGGCAGCGTGACGGTGGGTTCAGTCAGGGTCATCGGGTGTCTCCGGTAAGGGGAAGGGATCGGAGCCGGGCCGGGCGATCTCTCTCCCCCGGGACAGCTCCAAATCCCCCCTGCCCCTCTCTGCCTCTCGGCCTTCACGCAGCGACCTGCAGCGCCCGGGCGGCAAAGGCGCGCCAGAGCGGATCGACGAGCCGCGCATCCAGGAGATCGGCGCGGTGGCGCAGCCGCTGCGCGAGATCGGGCTCACCCCAAGCAGCCGCGCGGCCCGCTTGCGCGCGCAGCTGGCTTGCCTCGGTCACGACACCCCGCGCCTCGGCCGCGCTCGTCACCGGGTGGCACCAGGCGACGGCGTAGTCGCTGGCAGCCCCGGCCAGCACAAGGCGCGCGTCGCGGTCGAGGATTGCCAGAAGCCGGGGCGCGGCATCTGGAGCCATCTCCTCGGCATGGTCGATCGCGCCCTGCATGGCCTCGGCCAGCGTCGCGAAGCGGGCGAGCACTAGGGGCGTGGCCCGGCCCGACATCAGATCGGCCGGTGTGCGGCGCGACAGGGTCAAGGCGAAGGGATGATTGGGATCGGTGTCACCCGAAGGAAAATGCGGTGGGACGCCCCGCGCGGAGGCGGTCCGGTGGATGGGCAAAGGCAGGTCGAACATGGAAAGGTCTCCGACGGCGCGGGAAGCCTCTCTCCCCGCCTCATCCGTCAAAGACCAAACCGCCGCCCTCTTCCTCGAAGGGGCGACGGTGATGAACTTGCCCGCAGCGTCAGAGCTTGCCGAGCGCCCGCAGGCTCAGCTCCGTACCGGCGCCGACGATGATGTGGTCGTGCAGCGTCAGGCCGAGATACCTGCACCCCTTCTGGATCTCCTTGGTCATGTTGAGATCGGCATCGGACGGCGTCGGATCGCCCGACGGGTGGTTGTGGATCAGAATGAGGGCGCTGGCGTTCAGCATCAGCGCCCGCTTGATCACCTCGCGCGGATAGACCGGGACATGATCGACTGTGCCGATCGACAAAAGCTCATCGGAGATGATGCGGTTCTTGCGGTCAAGGTAGAGCACGTGAAACCGCTCGATGGGACCGCGGACGGTGAGAGCACAATAGTCCATCAGCGCCTGCCAGCTGCCGATGACCGGGTTTTGGCTCAGGTAGCGGCCGAGGATGTCGCGGGCCTCGAGGACGATGGTTTCTTCGTGGGGAGTCATGGGGGTCTCGCTGAATTGCGCAGGCCGAAGCCCCCTGCCCTCTCGGGGCGGGGCCAGTGGCGTGCATGTGGAAGGGGAAAGTGCGACCGCCGCGCGCGAGGGCGGTCGCGTTGTCGGGCTAGGCGTCAGCCGACCTGGTCGAGGAGCCTCTTGGCGCGCCCTTCCATGTCGAGGCGGGCATCCTGCTGGGTCTTGTCGCGCGCGAGCCGCGTGATGCCCTGCACGAAGTCGAAGATGCTCTCGGGCGGGCGGCCCTCTTCCATCAGCACCTTCTCGATGATCTTTCCCGACTCGGTCTTCGAGAAGCCGCGCTTCCGAAGGAAGTCATCCCGGTCTTCGTCCGTCCGTGCCACGATCTGCTGCCGCGCGGCCTTGATGCCATTCACGAAACCCTGCGGCGAGGAATTGGCAAACCGCGTCAGCGCCGGGGCCGCCTCATGCGCGAAACGGGAGGCGGCGTATTTTGAGTGGCGGATGGTGATCTCCTGGAAATCCTCGACGCCCCAGAGGTTGCGGTTCTGGCACACCGCCCGCAGGTAGAAGCTCGCCATCCCGAGGGTTTTCGCGCCCACCTCCGAGTTCCAGCAATAGAAGCCCCGGAAGTAGATATCAGGGGAGCCATCCGGCAGGCGGCCCGCCTCGATCGGGTTGTGATCATCGACCAGGAACAGGAAGACGTCGCGGTCCGAGGCATAGAGCGTGGTCGTGTCGCGGCTGATCTCGACATCGGGGTTGTAGACCCCGGTCGACCAGTCGAGCACGCCCGGCACCTTCCAGCGCGTGTCGCCCGTGCCATTGCCCGCGATGCGCTGCACAGCCTCGACCAACTCGTGGTCATGGATGCGGCCATAGTCCGGGCCGGTCACCGCGCGCAGCTCCGAGCGGCCGTCTTCCGTCTCGAAAGTCTTCACCTGCTCGGCCCGGTGGTTGGTCAGACCGTATTGCAGGTTAATGCCCGCCAGCGGCGCGGGCAGCTGGCGCAGGTAGGAGGCCGGAGCGCCGACGATGCTCGCAAGCTGCCCAAACGCCCAATGCGTGGGCGCGACCGGCTCCTGCGCTTTCGGCAGGACCAGGTGCAGCCGTTCAGCGCTGTCGCGCGCAGCCTCGACCCGGATGTCGGCGGTCTGCACCACCCGGCTGCGGCTGCGCTCGGAGCGGCCTTTCACATTGGCCCAGAGATCGTCGAGCGACAGATACCGCTCGTCATCGGGCCGGTTGAACCATTCGGACGACACCCGCCCATTCCGCTCACCCCGGCTCACATCCACTTTCCAGCCACCAGCCCGTGCCGGTGCGACCGGATCCAGAACTTCCACAACGCCCATCGGCTATCTCCCGTGACAGGCGCCGGGAGCCACTCTCCCAGCCCTCAACCCGTCACCGGGAAACCGGCACACCTTTCACTCTAAACGACG
>JBIJDO010000324.1:0-3843 GCA_044344105.1 Tabrizicola sp. | reverse complement strand
GATCAGTGATCAGCGCGTTCCAGTCCCTGGCCTGCACGTAGTGGCCGACCCGCGCCATCGGATCGACATCCGGCTGGCCCATCGTCACGATCTCGCGCTTCAGCCGGACCTTCATCCGCCCGAAAGGCATTGATGCAGTTGGACTTTCCTTCCACTCCAGCCCCGCGCAGCCCGGAAGCGCCCGGATCGCGTCCAGCACCGCGTCGATCCCTCCGCGTAGGCCTGCGATGGTCCCGTTGATCCCCTCGGGCGCGATCAGTAGCGAGCCTTTCACACCTTGCGCGACGCAAACCGCCAGAAGCCCCTCCCGCACGGCGGCGGGGTCGTGGAACCGGGTGAACCGATAAAGGGCGGCGACGACCAGCATGGGCCCCCTTTGCGCCCAAGCACCGTGAAATTCAAGCGCTTCGCTTGACGCCCCAAAAGCCCGGACTTACCCAATGGCAGTGACCCGCCGGGAGAGCGCGATGAGACCTGCACATGAAGCCCTGATCGTGATCGACCTGCAGAATGATTTCTGCCCCGGCGGCGCTCTGGCCGTGGCTGGGGGCGATGCGATCATCCGCCGGATCAATGGGTTGATGACCGAGTTCCGGACGGTCGTCCTGACCCAGGACTGGCATCCGGCAAATCATGCCTCGTTTGCGGCAAACCATCCCGGCGCCGCTCCCTTCAGTCTGACGACGATGCCCTACGGTCCCCAGGTCCTGTGGCCCACCCATTGCGTGATCGGCAGCAGCGGGGCGTCATTCCATCCCGACCTGCACACCGATCCGGCGCAGATGGTGATCCGCAAGGGGTTCCGCCCCGAGATCGACAGCTACTCGGCCTTCTTCGAGAATGACCATTCCACCCCGACCGGCCTTGACGGCTATCTGCGGAGCCGGGGGGTGACGGCTCTCACATTGGTCGGCCTCGCCACCGACTACTGCGTCGCCTATTCCGCGCTGGATGCCGCGCGGCTGGGGTTTCAGACCACGGTGCTGGAAGACGCGACCCGGGCCATCGACCTGAACGGCAGCCTGGCCGAGGCACGGGACAGGATGCGCGCGGCGGGCGTCGCGCTGGAGGCCTGAGACATGGACATCGCGACCCGGGTCTGGGACCACAAGTGGAAGATCGACCCCATCGTGCGGTCGCTGATCGACACCGACTTCTACAAGCTTCTGATGTGCCAGTCGATTTTCCGGAACAAGCCGGACACGACCGTGGTGTTTTCCCTCATCAACCGCTCGACGAAGGTCCGGCTTGCAGACCTGATCGACGAAGGGGAACTGCGCGAACAGCTGGACCATGTCCGGTCCCTGTCGCTGACGCGCGGTGAAAGCACCTGGCTGCGCGGCAACACGTTTTACGGCAAGCGCCAGATGTTCCGCCCGGACTTCATGGAATGGTTCGAGGGCCTGCGCCTGCCTGCCTATCACCTGGAAAAGCGTGACGGGCAATTCAACCTGACCTTCGAAGGCGCCTGGCCCGAGGTGATGTTGTGGGAGATTCCGGCGCTTGCGGTTCTCATGGAGCTCCGCAGCCGGGCGGCCCTGAACAGCATGGGCAAGTTCGAGCTGCAGGTGCTTTATGCCCGCGCGATGACCCGGCTGTGGGAGAAGATCGAACGCTTGCGCAAGATCGACGGTCTGCGCATTGCCGACTTCGGCACAAGGCGTCGGCACGGATTCCTGTGGCAGGACTGGTGCGTGCAGGCGATGCAGGAGGGGCTGGGGTCCAAGTTCACCGGCACCTCGAACTGCCGCATCGCCATGCGCCGCGACATCGAGGCGATCGGCACCAACGCGCATGAATTGCCGATGGTCTACAGCGCCCTGGCCGACACCGACCAGGACCTGCGCGAAGCCCCCTACCGCGTGCTGGCCGACTGGCAGGACGAGCATGAGGGCAACCTGCGGATCATCCTGCCCGACACCTACGGCACCGAAGGTTTCCTGAAGAACGCGCCGGACTGGCTTGCAGGCTGGACCGGCATCCGCATCGACAGCGGTGATCCGGCAAAGGGAGCCGAGACCGCGATCCGCTGGTGGAAGGACCGGGGCGAGGATCCGGCGCAGAAGCTGGTGATCTTCTCGGACGGGCTGGATGTGGAAAAGATCGAAGAGCTGCACGCCCGGTTCCATGGCCGGGTGAAAGTGTCCTTCGGCTGGGGCACCATGCTCACGAACGACTTTCGCGGTCTGGTTCCGGGCGATGCGCTCGCCCCGTTCAGCCTGGTCTGCAAGGCCCTGTCGGCAAACGGGCGGCCCACGGTCAAGCTGTCGGACAACCCCGCCAAGGCCATGGGTCCGAAGGACGAGGTCGCGCGCTACAAGCGGGTGTTCGGCGTGGGCGTGCAGGAGGCTCAGGAGGTGCTGGTCTGACCGAGGACCTGCCCGGCAAAGGACACCGCACGGTGAAGGTGGCTCTTGTGGATCGGATCGCCGGGTGCCAGCCGTGGCATCGTCCACCCGACCGAAGCCAGCGTGCGCGCCAGGGTGAAGGCCTCGACCATCGCCGTGTCCGTCGTCCCGTACCCCGCCGTCAGCGCCATAAGGATCTCTGGGTGCTCCGGGTGCAGGACGGTCTGCAGCAGGGCCGTGCCAAGGTCGTACAGCCGGAAACCGAATCCGCTGTCGTCGAAGTCGATCAGTGAAACCGTACAATCGTGCACAAGGATGTTCTCGCGCAGGAGATCGGCATGGATCAGCCCTTGCGGACCCGCCAACCGTTCACGCAGGGCTTCGCGCGCGCGGATCAGGCTGCGGCGTTGATCGGCATCGGCGGCAGGATGCTCCCAGAAGCGGCCCCAAAGCGGATGCTCCCCGACCAGCCCGTCAAGATCCCAGCGCGGGCGGCAGAAGTCGTCGGGCAAGGCAAGCGTGTCCGTCGCCGCATGGACGCGGGCCAGAAGCGCCCCCAGAGCATGGTAGATGTCCAGTACCCGCGGCAGAGGCAACGCGAAAGGCAGGCTTGCCTCGCCAAGCGCGGTGCCTTCGATCCAGGCGATCGCCGATGCGTGACGCCCGTCCTCCAGCGCGACCATAATCGCGCCGTCCCGCGTCGGCAGCGCGGCAGGAACCGGCAGGCCCAGGGCGGCAAGCTCGGCACACCACCACAGTTCGGACCGGATCGCCGCGGGCGTCTGATAACCCGCGCGGTGCAGCCGAAGGGCGGCACGGTCCCCGGTCGGAAGGATCATCTCCAGCACATGGTTCTCGCGGTCGCGCAACAGCCGGATCACCCTGCCGCCCCAGTGGCGTGCGGCGGCCTCGGCCGAGGTCATTCCTCGTCTCCCACCTTGCCGCGCAGGGCCTTCACCTCGCCGCGCTGGGTCTTTGCGGCGACCCGGCGACGCTGGCTGCCAAGGGTCGGTTTGGTGGCGATCCGTCGCTTGGGCGCGACCAGGGCGGCGCGGATCAAGGCGACCAGCCGCTCGCGCGCAAGGTCGCGGTTGCGGGCCTGGCTGCGGGTTTCGTCGACCTGCAGGACAATCGCCCCTTCGGTCGTCCAGCGCCGACCCGCCAGCCGCTTCAGCCGCGCCTTGACGCCCGCCGTGAGGTGCGGCGAGCGGTCCGCCTCGAAGCGCAGCTCGACAGCGGTCGAGACCTTGTTGACGTTCTGACCGCCCGGACCCGAAGCCCGCATGAAGCTTTCGGACAGTTCCCAATCGGCGATGGTCAGGGTTTCGGTGACATGCAGCATCGGTCTGGTCTTGGCAGGAAGGGAACAATTTTCCTGCGAAAAATTGCATTGGATCTTCAATTCTTCGCAGAAGAATTGTCGGGCGGCAAAGAGAAAGGGTTGCCTTCGACAGGCAACCCTTTCCGAGATCCAAGGAGATGGGCCAGTTAGGGC
>JBIJDO010000323.1:0-3848 GCA_044344105.1 Tabrizicola sp. | reverse complement strand
CAGATAGAAGATCCCCGCCATCCAGGAAATGACCGAAACGACATGCAGCGATTTCGTGACCAGATACCAATCGGCAAGGAAACCTGTCATCGTCTCCATCTTGTCATCGCCCCAGAGCCCATCCCACTTCCTTATAAAGAAAAAGAGAAAGAAGGAATGTGGATGATGTAGGGCCTGTGAAAAAGGGGATTGGGAAAATCACCCCCGCTGCCATCCACAGGGACGAATCCGTGGGCAAACCGTGGAGAACCGGGAACATCACAGGAAGATACGGATTTTATGTATATTCGGCAATGTCTTGGGACAAGCTCGCGCCGGTCTACCCTTGAGAGGCGTCCTTGGATAACCCTTCGCAAAACCTTTTGTCCCAGGCGGCGTGACAAGCCCCTGCACAGCGGGGTATCTCTCGGCCAGCCTTCGCGGGACGCGCGACTTTTCCCAAGACAGCCAGACCGTCGTCGATCTGCTTTCCTTCGACCTCAAGAACAAACCAGGGATATCCACAGTTTGATCCATCTGGCTTCCAGCTCCGTCACCCGGCTTCAGATGCTGCGCGCGGCCGGCCTGAGCGTGACCGCCGTCGCGCCGCGTGTCGATGAGGCGGCCGTGCGTGAGGCGCTGGTGGCCGAAGGTACCCATCCACGCGACATCGCGGACACTCTGGCCGAGATGAAGGCGCGCAAGGTTGCCGAAAGGACACCCAGTGCCTTGGTTCTCGGCTGCGATCAGGTTCTGGCTCTGGGCGGGGAAACCTTTGCCAAGCCGGACAGCCCCGCTGAAGCCCGCGACCAGCTTCACCGTCTGCGGGGCAAGACCCACAATCTGCTGTCGGCCCTTGTCGCCTATGAAAACGCCGAACCGGTCTGGCGCCACGTTGCCGAAGCCAGCCTGACCATGCATGCCCTAAGCGACGCTTACCTTGAAGACTACGTCGCCCGGAACTGGGAAAGCATCCGCCACTCTGTCGGCTGCTACAAGATCGAAGAAGAGGGGGTCCGCCTGTTCTCGGCGATCCGGGGCGACCATTTCACCATTCTTGGCCTGCCGCTTCTGCCGCTGTTGGCATGGCTCGGCAACCGGGGCATGATCGCCCGATGACCGACCATCCCCGTATTCCGCTTGTCGCCGTAATCGGCCACCCCATCGCCCATAGCCGCAGTCCCGCGTTGCACAACTACTGGCTGCGGCGCTACGGGCTGAAGGGTCACTACATTCCGATCGACATCGCCCCGGTCGATCTGCCCCGGCTCCTCCGCACCCTGCCCGAACTTGGCTTCGTCGGCGCGAACATCACCATCCCGCACAAGGAGGCCATCCTCGGAATCGCCGATGTCGTCACCGACCGCGCCGCGCTGATCGGTGCGGCGAACACATTGATTTTCCGCAAGGATGGCAAGATCCATGCGGACAACACGGACGGATCCGGCTTTATCGCCAACCTGCGTCAGGCCGCGCCGCACTGGACGCCCTCCGCCGGACCTGCGGTGGTTCTCGGGGCCGGTGGCGCGGCGCGGGCTGTCGTTGCGGCGCTGATCGAGGTCGGGGTTCCCGAAATCCGCATTGCCAACCGCACGCGACCCAGGGCTGACGCACTGCGGGCCGACTTCGGCGCAAAGGTGCATGTCCACGAATGGGTCCAGGCTGGAAACCTGCTGGAGGACGCGGTGACGGTCATCAATACGACCTCGCTCGGCATGACCGGCAAGCCGGATTTTCGCGTGCCCCTGGACAACCTCAACCCGATGGCGCTGGTCAATGATCTTGTATATACGCCGCTGAAGACGCAGTTCCTGATCGAAGCCGAGGCGCGCGGTGCGACTGTGGTCGATGGTCTTGGAATGCTGCTGCATCAGGCGGCGCCCGGCTTCGAGCGCTGGTTCGGTCAGCGACCCGATGTCGACACCGAGACCCGCAAAGCCGTGCTGTCGGCATGACGTTTGTCCTTGGGCTGACCGGCTCGATCGGCATGGGAAAGTCGACCACCGCGCGGATGTTCGCCGGGGAAGGGGTCCCGGTCTGGGATGCGGATGCGACGGTCCACCGTCTTTATCAGCCGGGCCAACCGGCGGCGCTGGCCATCGGGAAAATGATCCCAACCGCCATCGATGCGAAGGGTGGCGTCAACCGGGCCACGCTGCGCGACATGATCCGGGCCGATCCCGGCGTTCTTGACCGGTTGAATGCCGCCGTTCACCCCTTGGTTGCCAAGGACCGCGACCGGTTTCTGGCCGATCACGCCAGGGAAGCGATCGTGCTGCTGGACGTGCCCCTGCTGTACGAAATCGGCCTTGAGACCGCCTGCGACGCGGTCGCGGTTGTTTCTGCACCGGCCACTCTGCAGTGTGATCGCGTCCTGTCCCGCAAGGGCATGACCGAGGCCGGGTTCGCGGCCCTTCTGTCCCGTCAGATGCCCGATTCCGACAAGCGGGCCCGCGCCGACTATGTCATCTCTACCGTCAGCCTTGAAGCCGCGCGCCAGTCGGTGAAGGATGTTCTTGAAGACATCCGCAGCCGGATTGCAAAGAATGCGTGAGATCGTTCTGGACACCGAGACGACCGGCTTCGAGCCGTCCGAGGGGCACCGGATCGTCGAGATCGGTGCAGTGGAGCTGATCAACCACCTTCCGACGGGCCGAACCTACCACCAGTACATCAACCCCGAACGCGGCATGCCACGCGAGGCGTTCGAGGTGCATGGGATCGGTCACGACATCCTTGAGCCTCCCGGCAAGCCCGTGCCGAATGGGATGACGCTGCGGGACAAGCCGGCCTTTGCCCGCGTGGGCCGCAGCTTCCTGGAGTTTGTCGGCGAGGCGCAGCTCGTGATCCACAACGCCGCCTTCGACATGAAGTTCCTCAACTTCGAGCTTGAACGGGCCGGGCTGCCGCCGCTTCCCGCCAGCCGGGCGACCGACACTCTGGCGCTGGCCCGGTCGAAGTATCCCGGATCGCCCGCTTCGCTTGACGCGCTGTGCCGGCGTTTCGGCATCGACAATTCCCTGCGGGAAAAGCACGGCGCGCTTCTGGACAGCGAAATCCTGGCGGAAGTGTATCTGGAACTTATCGGCGGCCGACAGCCCGACCTGGTTCTGGCAGGCGCGACAGCGTCGGTCCAGCGGGGGGCCGAAGGTCCGGATGCGGCGTGGCGTCCCCGGCCACGCCAGGAACCGTTGCCGCCCCGGATCACGCCGGAAGAAGCAGCGGCCCACGCAGCGATGGTTGCCGCACTGGGCGACGCAGCGATCTGGCGCAAGCCGGGTTGACGGTCAGTTGACCTTTTCGGCGGGCACAGCCTGCTGGGCCTGGGCGCGGCGCGCCAGCTCTTGCCGATAAAGCGCCATGAAGTCGACGGTGTCGACATTCAGCGACGGGAAGCCGCCGTCCCGCGTAACATCCGAGATGATCCGCCGGACATAGGGGAACAGAAGCCGCGGGCATTCGATCAGAAGGAAGGGATGCAGCTGATCCTCGGCCACGCCTTCGATGTGGAAGGTGCCGCCGTACTCCAGCTCGAGGACGAAAAGCACATCGCCGTTGATCTTGTTCTTCGACGTCACCTTGAACTTGGTGATCACTTCGAACTGCTGCGCCACCGGGCGCTTGCGGGCGTCAAGGCTGACCGCAACCTGGATGTCGGGCTGAACCTCGCCGGCGGTCAGGCCCTTCCGGACAACGACATTCTCGAAGGAAAGGTCGCGCACATACTGGGCAAGGACCTGCATCTTCACCTGCCCGGGCACGGCGGCTGCGGTACCGTTTCCTGCCGGATTTTCTTCGGCCATTCCGTTTCACTCCCAAGAAATTTGCCGCGTACCTAACAGGTCAGTCCGGTCTTCTCAATGGCGTGT
>JBIJDO010000322.1:0-3854 GCA_044344105.1 Tabrizicola sp. | reverse complement strand
ACATCCAACGACTAAGCTCAATCGCCCATGCCGCCTACATCGACCTTCGCGCAGCGCTGATCGACGAGGCCGCCAGCGACATCACCGGGACGCCCCGCCTGGAACGCCGCGGCAGCAAATCATACTGGTACGACATGTTCCGCATCGGCAGCGATGTCCGCAAGCGCTACATCGGCGAAGACACGCCGGAAATGGCGGACAGGATCGCCCGACTTCAGGACCTGAAACTGGTCGCCGAGGCCCGCGCCAACAACCGCACCCGGCTGATCCGTGTCCTGCGGGCGGAAGGGGCGCAGACCGTCGATCCCGCAACAGGGTCGCTCCTCGCTGCGCTGGCTCAAGCCGGGACTTTCCGACTTGGCGGCACCATAGTCGGAACCAACGCTTTCCGCCTTTACGAGTGCGAGCTTGGTATCCGCATCCGAAACACCGAGGTAATGCAGACGGGCGACCTCGATATCGCGCAGTTCGAGCGTCTATCGCTTGCCGTTGGCGACAAAGTCGAGACCCCCCTCACCGACAGCTTCAAGGCGCTCGACTTTGCCCCCATTCCTTCGATCAACCACCGCTCGATCTGGCGTTGGCGGCAAACAAAATCGAACACCCTGGTCGAATTTCTAACCCCCTCCTTCCGGCCCGAGGAAGACATCCGGGACCTGCCCGCCCTTGGCGTGGCGGCGCAGTCCCTGCATTTCCTGAACTATCTGATCGCCGAGCCGATCAAGGCGGCAGCTCTTTATCGGTCGGGCGTGCTGGTGCAGATCCCCCGGCCCGAGGCCTATGCGATCCACAAGCTGATCGTCGCCAACCGCCGCGCCGGTCCCGACCAGTTGAAATCCCGCAAGGACCGGGCGCAGGCGGCGCTTCTCATCGAAGCCTTGGCCGAAGACCGGCCCGACGAGTTGCGCGAGGCCCATGAGGACGCGCGGGAGCGGGGGCCGCAGTGGCGGGCGCATCTCGACGCGACGCTGAAGCGGATGCCCGAGACCGCCGCAAAGCTTGCCGCGCTTTGACGTGGCGTTGTCGCGGGCAGGCAAGCCGGACCCCTTGGCAACGGTAGCGTGGCCCCATGCAGATGACAGCCACCTCGCGCGGCATCCTGGCCCTGACCTTGGGGATCGCGGTCTTTTCGTTGCAGGACGTGATCCTGAAGCTTCTGTCGGGTGATTATCCCCTGTACCAGGCGATGATCATCCGCAGCCTGACGGCCGTCCCGCTGCTTCTTGTCATCACCCGCGTGCTGGACGGTCGCCTGACGACGATCACCACGCCCAACTGGGCCTGGATGCTGGCGCGGGGATTGCTGAACTTTGTGGCCTACACCGCCTATTACCTCGGCTTGGCCGCGCTGCCGATGGCCGATACCGTCGCGCTCTTCTTCACGGCACCCCTATTCATCACGCTCGCCGCCGCTGTGATGTTCCGGGAACGGATCGGGTCCGCGAACCTTCTGGCCCTTGGCCTCGGGTTTGCCGGCATGCTGATGATCTTCAATCCGACCGGCAGCGTGTTCGATGGCGCTGCGCTGCTGCCGGTCCTGGGGGCGCTTGGCTACGCCTTGACCCAACTTGCCACCCGGGTGCTCGGCCGGACCGAGACGGCGGCCGCGATGACCTTCTGGGGCAACCTGACGTTTCTGGCCAGCGCCCTTGCCCTGGCGGCGGTCTTCGGGTCCGGTGCCTTCGACGGCGCAAGCCACCCGTCGCTCGCCTTCCTGACGCGCGGCTGGCAGCCGATGCCCCTGCGAGACCTCATGCTGTTCATGGCCTGCGGAGGAATTGCCGCGGTCGGGCTGTCGCTTCTGACCTATGCCTACCGGGTGGCACCCTCATCGGCCGTCGCCCCCTTCGAATACAGCTTCATCATCTGGGGCGTCCTTTGGGGCTGGGTATTCTGGTCGCAGCTGCCGGGTGCCTTTGCCTGGATCGGCATCGCGCTTCTGATCGGGGCCGGACTTCTGGTCATCCGGGCCGAGGCAAGAAACGGAAAGGCCGCACCCGAAGGCGCGGCCTGATCCTTCCCCGTCGGACCTGACCGGTCTCTTACATCTCGTCCAGCGCTTCGACGGCCTTCTGGAGCTTCTCTTTCGAGATCTCCTTCTCGGTCACCTTGGCGAGGCCCACGAGGTGGTCGACGACCTTGTCCTCGAACACGGGCGCGCGAAGTTGTTGCTGCATCTGCTGGTTCTTCTGCACGAACTCGAAGAACTGCCGCTCCTGTCCCGGATACTGGCGGGCGGCGGCGAGGACGGCCTGGGTCATTTCGGCATCGGTCACGGTGACCTCGGCCTTGCGGCCGATCTCGGCCAGTAGGAGGCCCAGACGCACGCGGCGCACGGCCAGGGTCTTGTGCTCTTCCGTCGGCTCGATGGCACCGTGGCTGTGGCCGTGATCGTCGGGGTGTTCCTCGTGATAGAGCTGGTGCGCGATCTGCCCGGCTTCCGCCTCGACGAGGTTCGCGGGCAGGTCGAAGGCGACCATGCCGTCCAGCTGGTCGAGAAGCGAGCGTTTCATAACAGCACGGGCGGCGCCCTTGTACTCGGCCTCAAGCCGCTCGGCGATCTGGGCTTTCA
The DNA here is from genome assembly GCA_044344105.1 of Tabrizicola sp. Lineage (GTDB taxonomy): Bacteria > Pseudomonadota > Alphaproteobacteria > Rhodobacterales > Rhodobacteraceae > Tabrizicola. The sequence continues at coordinate 1,282 of JBIJDO010000322.1, read as the reverse complement.
GGGCGGCAAGGTCGTCCGCGCCGAATTTCTTGGCCAGATCGTCATTGATCTCGGCCGGTTTCGGCTCCTTGACCGCCTTGACGGTGCAGGCGAAGACCGCGGCCTTTCCGGCAAGATGCTTGGCACCATAGGCTTCCGGGAAGGTCACGTTGACGCTGACCTCGTCACCGACCTTGGCCCCGACCAGCTGGGCCTCGAAGCCCGGAATGAACGAGTTCGAGCCAAGGACCAGCGGATAGTCGTCACCCGAACCGCCCTCGAACAGCGCGCCGTCGACCGAGCCCTTGAAGTCGATCACGACCTGGTCGCCATCCTTGGCCTTGGCGCCCTTCTTGCGGTCCTCGTAGTCCTTGGCCGACCCGGCGAGGTTGTCCAGCGCCTCGGCAATCGCCTTGTCGTCGGCCTTCACGATCAGACGCTCCAGCTTCAGCTTTGTCGCATCGACATCCGGGATCGGCGGCAGCGCGTCATAGGTCATCTCGACCACGACATCCTGGCCCTCTTTCCAGGTCTCGCCACCGGTCATCTTGACCTCGGGCTGCAGCGCCGGACGGTCGCCGGTCTTTTCGAAATGGCCCTTCATCGCGCTGTCGATGGCGTCCTGCATCGCATCGCCGAGAATCCGGGTGCCGAACTGCTTTTTCAGGATCGCCAGCGGCACCTTGCCCTTGCGGAAGCCCTTGATCTCGACCTCGGGCTGCGCTTCCAGAAGCTTTTCCTGGACCTTCGCATCCAGTTCCGCCGCCGTCACCGTGATGGTGTAGCCGCGCTTCAGGCCTTCGTTCAGGGTCTCGGTGACCTGCATGGGGGGACGTCCTTCCTAAGATCATTCTGGCGCTGTCGCGCAATAGTTCACGGGCGCAGGGCCGCAACCTTGCGCGCATTGGCGGGCCTGATAGCAAAGCTTTCCGTCCGATGTAAGGGGGAATCGCCCCGTCAGGGAAGCGCGACAAGCTGGTGCGGGTGGAGGGACTTGAACCCCCACGCCTTGCGGCGCCAGAACCTAAATCTGGTGCGTCTGCCAATTTCGCCACACCCGCACAGGTGCGCAATCCGGGCCTTCTAGCAAAGGGTGCGTCCGGGGGCGAGGGGCAATTGCGCCGCCCCAATCCCGCCACAACCGCAGCGGGATCAGGCCACAACTGCCCCGAAATCACCGAACTGGCATCGAATGCCCAACACAAATCCGCGCCATCAAAAGAACGGGACAAAGGTAAGGGACGGGGAATGGACGCGAACGCGCCGTATTCCAGATCACCAGGTGGCGCGGGCGAGCCGCTGG
>JBIJDO010000319.1:0-3859 GCA_044344105.1 Tabrizicola sp. | reverse complement strand
CCCATTTCATCTGTCTGAAAGTATCCCGGGGGTCCGGGGGCAGCGCCCCCGGGTTGGATGCCGCAAAGCGAGGCCGGGCATGAGCCGCCTCGACCGTCTTCTCCGCCCGCGCCACATTGCCGTTCTGGGGGCCGGCTGGGCGCTGAATGTCATCGAACAATGTCGCAAGATGGGGTTTTCGGGTCCGGTCTGGCCAGTGCATCCGACGAAGGCGGAGATCGGCGGCCTCAAGGCCTATGCCAGCCTGGCCGACCTGCCGGAGCCTCCGGATGCGACCTTCATCGGTGTGAACCGCTTTGCGACGGTCGATGTGGTGGCCGAGCTTGCAAAGATGGGTGCGGGCGGCGCGATCTCGTTCGCTTCGGGCTGGGAAGAGGCGGGCGAGGCCGGGTTGCAGGACCGTCTCGTTGCGGCGGCGGGCGACATGCCGATCCTCGGGCCGAACTGTTACGGGGTGATCAACTATCTGGATGGGGCTTTGCTCTGGCCCGACCAGCATGGCGGCATCCGGGTGGAAAAGGGCGTGGCGCTGGTCAGCCAGTCCTCGAACATCGTGATCAACATGGGGATGCAAGCCCGCGGGCTGCCGGTGGCCTATGTCGCCTGTCTGGGCAATGCCGCCATTGTGGGACTGGCGGAGCTGACCGGGGCCTTGCTGGAGGATCCGCGGGTGACGGCGGTGGGGCTCTACATCGAGGGCATCGACGACGCCCCGGCCTTTGCCGCCCTTGCCGAGAAGGCACGGGCGATGGGCAAGGGGGTGGTGGCGATCAAGTCGGGCAAGACCGAACTGTCGCGCACGGCGGCAGCGTCGCATACGGCGTCCCTTGCAGGGGGCGGGGCGGCGTCGAGCGCGTTCCTGCGGCAGATCGGGGTGGCGGAAGTGAACACGCCCTCGGAACTGATCGAGACGCTGAAGATCTTTCACGTCCACGGGCCAGAGATCGGCAGCCGCATCTGTTCGCTGTCCTGCTCGGGGGGCGAGGCGGGGCTGGTCGCGGACCTTGCCGCGCCCTACGGCATCGACTTCCCGCCGGTGCCGCAGGCGACGCATGACCGGCTGTTCGCAGTCCTGGGCGAGATCCCCACGATCTCCAACCCCTTGGATTACCACACCTTCATTTGGGGTGACGGGCCGAAGACCACGGAAGTTTTCACCGCGATGCTGGAGGCCTATGACGCCGGGCTTTACATCATCGACACACCACGGGCGGACCGCTGCGATCCTTCAAGCTACCAGCCGGCGCTGGAGGCCATCGTCTCGGCGCAGCGGGCGACGGGCGGGATCGCCTTTCCGGTGGCTTCGATGGCCGAGAATTTCGGCGAGGCGCGGGTGGCCGCGATGATGGACCAGGGGGTCTGCACGCTTCTGGGACTGGAAACCGCGATTGCTGCCGTAAAGGCAGCACAGACGCCCGTAGGTCTGCCGGGCTGGCGGCCTGTCTTGGCCCTTGCCCCCCGTGATGCGCGGCTGCTGACCGAGGCGGAAGGGAAGGCGCTTCTGGCGTCCGTGGGCGTGCCGGTGCCGGGGTTGGTGACGGGGGCGACGCTGGCCGAGGTTTCAGCGCGGGCGGTGGGTTTGCACCCACCCTACGCTTTGAAAGGGCTGGGGTTCGCGCACAAGACCGAGGCTGGGGCGGTGCGGCTGGGGCTTGCGTCGCTGGCCGGGCAGGCGGAGATTCCGGGGGCGACCGGATATCTGGTCGAGGAGATGGTGACCGGGGCGGTTGCCGAGGTGCTCCTGGGCCTGCGCCGCGACCCGGTCTATGGCGTGACGCTGACGCTGGGTCTCGGCGGGGTCACGGCGGAGGTGCTCGCCGATACGGTGACGCTGGTCCTGCCTGTGACGGAAGCCGAGGTGCTGGCAGCGGCAAGGCGGTTGCGGCTCTGGCCCCTGCTTGATGGCTATCGTGGGCGGCCGCGCGCCGATATGGCCGCCGTCGCGGCGATGGCGGTCCGGCTGGGCGCGCTGATGCTGGCGGACGAAAGCCTTGAGGAAATCGAGATCAACCCGGTCATGGTACGTGAGACGGGTGCCGTGGCCGTGGATGCTTTGGTGAGGAGAACATGATGGAAATGCGGACCGAAGGCCCGATCAAGACCAGGGCCGAGGGGGCCGTTCTGGAGGTCACTCTGGACGTGCCCAAGGCCAATGCGATCAGCCTCAAGACCAGCCGGGTGATGGGGCTGGTGTTCCGCGACTTCCGGGACGACGACAGCCTGCGGGTCTGCATCGTCCGGGCGGCGGGGGAGAAGTTCTTCTGCCCCGGCTGGGACCTGAAGGCTGCCGCCGAGGGCGATGCGGTCGATGGCGACTATGGGGTGGGGGGCTTTGCCGGCCTGCAGGAGCTGCCGAACCTCAACAAGCCGGTGATCGCCGCCGTGCAGGGCATCTGCTGCGGCGGGGGGCTGGAGTTCGCGCTGAGTGCGGACCTGATCCTCTGTTCGACCAACGCGACCTTTGCCCTGCCGGAGATCCGGTCGGGTACCGTGGCCGACGCGGCCAGCATCAAGCTGCCGAAGCGCATTCCCTATCATGTGGCGATGGACCTCCTTCTCACCGGGCGCTGGTTCGACGCCGAGGAGGCGTACCGCTGGGGCCTTGTCAAGGAGGTCTGCGCGCCGGAGGAGTTGCTGGGCAAGGCCTGGGCGCTGGCGCGCCTTTTGGAGTCAGGCCCGCCCCTCGTCTATGCCGCGATCAAGGAAGTCGTGCGCGAGGCCGAGAACATGCGCTTCCAGGATGCGCTGAACCGGATCACCAAGCGGCAGATGCCGACGGTGGACCGGCTGTATTCTTCCGAGGATCAGCTGGAGGGCGCGAAAGCCTTTGCCGAAAAGCGCGATCCGGTGTGGAAGGGGCGGTGAGGCTTCGAACGCAGGCCGCGCGGCGATCCTTCCGCGCGGCTACGAGGCCACATGAAAGGTCTTCGCGACGATCTTCCAGCCGTCCGACCTGCGGGCGAGCAGGAGATGATCGACCAGCCAGAGTTGGGCATATTGCCCCCCAACTGCGACAAAGGCGATGTCGCCGTCGATGCGCAGGCCTTCGACCCTGCAGCGTTCCGGTCCGTGCTGACCGACCAGACCGACCACCTCGCCGATGAAGTCGTCGAGGCCTTGCCATGAGAAGCTGCCCTCGAAATGCCCGGCCACCTGGGCGCGCTCATCAAAAAGGGCGCGCAGCTTCGCGGCGTCACCGGAAACCATTGCCTGATAATACCGCTCTGCCGCGATGACGACCCCTGGAGCGTCGGATGAACCGGACATGATGGTCCTTTCGATTTTGCTGTAGTCGATTGTGCGGCAACCGGCGGGCTATGGCGCGGCCAATAAACGGCTTCACAGCCATGCATGGCGTGCAGACCGGACCGGCTACCAAGACGCATTCCCAAGGCCTACCGAACAGGGTAGCGTTGTCGAAATCTGATCGCAAGGCGAGAATGCCCACCCACGACTACACCACGCGCATCCTGTGGACCGGCAACCGGGGCGAGGGGACGGCGCATTACAAGGCCTATGACCGGACCTGGGACATCGCGGTGCCGGGCAAGGCACTGGTGCATTGCTCGAACGATCCGCTTCTGGGCGGCGATCCCGCAAAGATGAACCCGGAGGATCTGCTGCTGAGCGCGCTCTCGGCCTGTCACATGCTTTGGTATCTGCACTACGCGAGCGACGCGGGGATCGTGGTGACGGGGTATTCGGATTCTCCCCTTGGTGTGGGGGAAGTGGGACTCGGGGGCGCTGGGCGGTTCGTGAAGGTGACCCTGCGGCCGCATGTGGTCGTGGCCGCCGGGACCGATCTTGCCGTGGCCGAGGCGATTTATCACCGCATCCATGAGGTCTGTTTCATCGCCCG
>JBIJDO010000320.1:0-3859 GCA_044344105.1 Tabrizicola sp. | reverse complement strand
ACCGCCTCTTTCGGGCGGACCCGCTCCTCGGCCTCGACCCGGCTGAGCTGGAGGAGGTCGCGGACCAGCCGGTTCATCCGCCCCGCCTCGGCCTCCATGATCCCCAGGAACATCTCCCGCGCCTTGGGGTCGTCCCTGGCGGCGTGTTTCAGGGTCTCGATGAAGCCCATCAGCGCGGTCAGCGGGGTGCGAAGCTCGTGGCTGACATTGGCCACGAAATCGCGCCGCATCGCCCCGGCCTTCTCCTCCGCGCTGGTGTCCTTGAAGACACAGAGGACAAGGCCCTCGCCCTGGCCCGAGACGGTGACCTGGAACACCGCCTCCTGCCCCTCGCGGCGGTGGGTCATCCGCGCCTCCTGCAGCGGACCACCTCGGGCGACGGCGCTGATCGCCTCAAGGACCGCAGGGGCGCGGACGGCCATCGCGGGGTGGCGGCCGATGATCCCGTCGCCCAGGAGCGCCGTGGCGGGCGGGTTGCTGGCAAGGATCCGGTCCTCCCCCCGCACCAGCATTGCCGGGAGGGGCAGACCGGACAGAAGCCGGGAAAGCTCCGCTTCGGTCATTCGAAAATGTTCCTTTCGTCCCCACGCCCTTGCCTTGCGCCGGAATAGCAGTAAATTCGCGCCTGTACATGTAACGCAGTTCGGACCCGGCCTTTCTCCGGATCGAGGCCGACCGCGACGCTTGTTCTGCAGGCAGACGATCCGGCGGCGCCTCACTGGGTGAGAGGTCGGAAAATGTCGCAGAAACTCAGATGTCTGGTGATCGGCATTCCCGAGGCGAAGGCGGCGGAAGGCAGCCTGCGTCCCGAGGAATTCGCATCGATCAGCCTGGCCGAGATCGACACGGTCCTGCCCTTGCCCGCCAGTCTGGAGCTGGTGGTGACACCGCTCTTCAACAACACGTTCGACGCGCTGGAGATCATCGAGCGGCTGGGCGACAAGGGCTTTCGCAAGACCCTGCGCGTGGTGGCGCCGAAACTGCCGAACCGGCAGATCGTGCTGCGCGAACTGAGGAGCCATGCCTCGCGGCAGGGGATCACCATCGAGCTTGCCGAAGAAGAGTGACGGCGATCAGAGCGGGCGCAAACCGCCGATGAACCGGCGCGCGTTGGCGCGGTAGCCGGCGGCCGAGGCGAGAAGCCGTGCCCGCGCCTCGGCATCCAGCGTGCGGATCACCCGGCCCGGCGCGCCCATCACCAGACTGCCGTCCGGGATCTCCTTGCCTTCGGTGATCAGGGCAGAGGCCCCGATCAGGCAGCCCTTGCCGATCCTGGCGCCGTTCAGAACCGTGGCACCCATGCCGATCAGCGTGCCATCGCCGATGCTGCAGCCGTGGAGCATCGCCTTGTGACCGATGGTGCAATCCGACCCGATGATCAGCGGATAGCCCATGTCGGTATGCAGCACGCAGTTTTCCTGCACGTTCGATCCCGCCCCGACCCGGATCTCCTCGTTGTCGCCGCGCAGCGTCGCGCCGAACCACACCGAGGTCCCGGCTTCGAGGACCACGCGACCGATCACGTTGGCGTCCGGGGCGACCCAGGCTGACGGATCAATCTCTGGTTCGACACCGTCCAGGGCATAGATCATCGGGCTTCGAACTCCTGGTTCAGGCCACGGACAAAGGCGGAAAGCTGCGGCTGGCGGTCGCGCTTCAGACGTTCGGCTTTCAGGATCGTCTTCAGCTGATCGAAGGTTGCGTCGAGATCGTCGTTCACCAGCACATAGTCGTATTCCGCCCAATGGCTGATCTCGTCGCGGCTTTTGGCCATGCGACCGGCAATCACGTCATCGCTGTCCTGTCCCCGTGTCCGCAGCCGACGGTCAAGCTCGGCAATCGAGGGGGGCAGGATGAAGATCGAGACGACATCGCCGCGCATCGCATGGCTGATCTGTTGCCCGCCCTGCCAGTCGATGTCGAAGACCGTGTCGGTGCCCGCCTCCATCGCGACCAGGACCGGACCGCGCGGCGAGCCGTAGAGATTGCCGAAGACCTCGGCATGTTCCAGCATCTCGCCGGATTTCACCATGTCCTCGAACTGATCGCGGGTCCTGAAGTAGTACTCGCGCCCGTCCGCCTCGCCCGGTCTCGGGGGACGGGTCGTGGCCGAGATCGAGAACCGCATCGTCGGGTCCCAGGCCATCAGCATCCGACTGAGCGTCGATTTCCCGGCCCCTGATGGTGAGGAGAGGATGAGGAGAAGCCCGCGCCGCACGGAACCGGTCGTCATGGTCTATTCCACATTCTGGACCTGTTCGCGCATCTGATCGATCACGAGTTTCAGGTCAAGGCCGATCCGGGTCAGCGCCAGCGACTGGGCCTTGGAGCAAAGCGTGTTCGCCTCGCGCATGAATTCCTGCATCAGGAAGTCCAGCTTGCGCCCGACCGGCTGGTCGTCGGCCAGATGCGCCCGCGCAGCGGCGACATGCGCCGCAAGCCGGTCCAGTTCTTCGGTGATGTCGGTCTTGACCGCCAGCAGTGCAAGCTCCTGGGCAAGGCGACCTTCATCCACGGCATCGGTCGCGGCGAGGACGCGGGCCAGCCCGTCGCGCAAGGCATCGGACTGCGACTGCGCACGCAGGCCCATCTCCGCTTGCGCATCGGCGGTCAGCGTCGCGATCCGGTCGATCTGGCCCGAAAGGACCCCGGCCAGTGCCGCGCCCTCGCGCGCCCGCATGTCGGCAAAGTCCCGCAGCAGGGCAGGCAAATCCGCAATAAGCGCCTGACGCAGCGCCGAGGTATCGGTGTCCTGCGCTGCGGCATCGATGACCCCGCGCATCGACAGGACATCGGCCGATGTGGGCTGACGCAGGGTGACGCCTTCGGCCATCGCGGCGGCCTCGACCCGGCCAAGGGCCGCAAGGGCCGCGCGCAGGGTGCTGTCGTTCAGCCGGAAGGCCGTGGCCTCGGGTCCGTCCTCCTGCGCCACCTTGAGCGTCAGCGAGACATTGCCGCGCGTGACTGCCTTCTGCAGTTCGGATCGGATGGCGAGTTCCAGGCCTTCGATCCAGTCCGGCACCCGGAAGCGCAGATCAAGGCCCTTGCCGTTCACCGCGCGCAGATCCCAGGTCCAACTGTACCCGGCCCCGGTGCCACGCCGTGCAGCGAAGCCCGTCATCGAGATCATTCAAGGTCCTTTCCGGCCCCACGATGAGGGCGACGTTTACCATTTGATTAGATTTTCTGCCGAATCCGACGCATTGGCGGTAGTTTCCCTTCATGGCGCGGCGGACCGCTGTCCCGCAAGAGCCGCGATGGAGAGACGCATGAGCCTGAGCTTTCTGGACCGCTTCCGCCCGCAGACACAACCTGTCGCCAGCCCCGGCCCGGTCCCGGCCTTCGACGGTCTGGCGCAGGTCCGGGCCTATTGGGAAGGACTGCGGCAGGCAGGGATGCCTCCGGCGCGGGAACGGCTGGACCCGCGCGGCCTTGGCGGGGTGCTGGACCGGGTGCTTCTGGCGGAGCGGATCGGTCCGGGATTGGCGCAGGTGCGGATGGCCGGGTCGGGACTGGAGGCGTTTGCCGGGCTGGACCTGCGGGGCCTGCCGCTCAGCTGTCTTTTCGCCGCCGATGCGCGGCCCCTTCTGGCCCAGGCGCTGGAGCGGGTTTTCGTCGATGCGACCGTGGTGGAGCTTGATCTTGGGACCGACCGGCAGACGGCTGGCGATGTCGTCGCGCAACTGCTGTTGCTGCCCCTGGCCGACCGGGCGGGGGGCGGGCTTGTGCTTGGCGCGATGGCCTTTGCCGACGGGTGGCAGGCCAGGGGCAAGCTGCGGGTCCTGGCGCGGCGCGAGGACCGGGTGATCTCTGCGCCCGGCAGGGGTGCGGACTTCCGTCCGGACGACGCCCCGGCGAT
>JBIJDO010000318.1:0-3898 GCA_044344105.1 Tabrizicola sp. | reverse complement strand
AGTTTCAGAAGGCTGGGGACGTTGTAGACGCACTGGTTGCCGTGCAGTTCCAGTGCGATCTTCTCGACGCCGTTCGCCTTGGCCAGCGCCGCGATCTCGGTCCAGAACGGGATCAGCTTTTCCTGCCACTGATAGCGCAGGATCGCCTGCGTTTCGGGCGGCCACGACGACACGACCCAGTTCGGCATCGTGTCGGTGGCACTTCCCGCCGGCAGGCCGGACATGGTGCAGACGGTCTTGATCCCCATCTCGCCCGCGACGCGGATCGTATCGCGCAGGTCTTGGCTCTGCTTCGGGTCGGTCGGATGCAGCGGGTTGCCGTTGGCGTTCAGGCTGATGATCTCCAGCCCACGGTCGGCGAAAGCCTGCTTGAAAGCCTTCCGGGCCGCAGCATTCCCCAGCATCGCCTTCAGGTCGAAATGCGGTGCGGTGGACCAGCCGCAGGTGTTCACCTCGACCCCCGACACGCCCATGCGGGCAGCGTGGTCCAGCATTTCGGTGAAGGACAGGGCCCCAAGGCTGTCGGATACAAATCCAAGTTTCATGCGTAGAACTCCGGTTTTGCGATCATCTCGACCGCCAGTTTCGTGCCCGACGCCAAGGCCCGAGCGCCGGTCTCGGCGACCTTCGCGGCGGCGTAGCCATCCCAGGCGCTGGAGCCGACCTTGGTGAATTCGCCAGTGGTGACGAAATGCAGGAAGGCCCGGTTCTGCCGGACATATGCCTCGCGGTAGCGGCCGCGCCAGTCGGCCTCATAGCCCGTGGCGCTGGTCAGCTTCATGTCGGTGCGGGTGTAGGCGACGTTGTTCATGGCGATGGACCCGGCCTCGCCCACCAGTTCGGCGCGCACGTCATAGCCGTAGGCGGCATTGTTATTGATCTCGATGGTGACAAGCTGGCCGTCGGTGGTTTCCAAGACCATGACCACGGGAGCGACGCGGGCGTCCGACCGTTTCGGCTGATAGGCCGAGATGCTGGCATATTCGCAACCAAGCACATGGCGGACCACGTCGAATTCATGCGGGGCCGAGTTGGTGATCGCCATCGCCCCGGTGAAATCGGCGGCCGGGGTTTCCACGTTGCGGTGAAAGTTGTGCATCATCAGCGCGCGACCCAGACGGCCCTGGTCCAGCGCCGCCTTCATCTCGACATAGGCCTGGTCGAACCGGCGCATGAAGCCGACCTGCACGAAGCGGCGACCGGCGGCCTGTTCCGCGGCCATCACCGACAGGCATTCGGCGGGGTTCTGCGACAAGGGCTTTTCGGACAGGACCGGCTTGCCCGCCTTGATGCAGGCCAGGCTCAGCGGCGCATGGGTAAAGTCGGGGCTGGCGATGATCACGGCATCGACGTCCGCGCGGGCGATCACCGCCTCTGGGTCGCTGGCGATGTCAGCCGCGCCGCCAGCATCGGCCACGCGGCGGGCGCGGGTTTGGTCCATGTCGCAGACCACTTGCAGGGCGGCACCCGGCATGTCGCTGGCCACGATTTCTGCGTGATCGGCCCCCATCAGGCCCGCGCCGATAACGGCTATTCTGGTTGTCATCTTTCCCGCCTCGGGTTCTTTCGGTTTGGCTTCAGGGTGCCCGGGCCGGACGGACATCCGGCCCGGGCATGGGAAGGCTGGACTGGAGGGAGCTGCCTTCCCGGGAGGTCAGTGTGCCGCTGGCGGCGGGTGCCCGTCGTGGCTGGCCATATAGCCTTCGATGGCCGATTCCAGCCCCGCCATGGTTTCCCCGCCTGCCATCAGATCGGTGATTGCCTCGCGGGATTTCTCACCCTTCTTGAAGTCCGCCGCCACGGCGCCACGGATCAGGACCGCGAAGTGGTCGCCCACGGCCATCGCGTGCATGACCTGATGGGTAATGAAGACCACCGCCAGCCCGCGCCGTTTCGCTTCGTTCACGATGCGCAGGACGTGGGCGGCCTGCTTGACCCCCAAGGCGGCCGTCGGCTCGTCCAGGATCAGCACCCGCGCACCGAAATGCACCGCGCGGGCGATGGCGAGCGACTGGCGCTCGCCCCCCGAAAGGCCCCCGACCAGACGGTCGCCGTCGTCGATGCGGGTGATCCCGAAATCCTGCACAGCCTTGACCGCGACCCGGTTCGCCGTCTTGCGGTCATAGACCTTGAACGGCCCCCAGCCCCTGGTCGGCTCCACCCCGACGAAGAAAGACCGCCCGATGGACATCAGCGGAAAGGTCCCGCCGAACTGGTGGACCGTCGCGATCCCCTTGTCCGCCGCGGCGCGGGGCGACGGCAACGTCACCGCCTGCCCGTCCATCTCGATCGTGCCCGAGGTCGGCTGGTGGACGCCCGACAGCAGGCGGATCAGCGTGGACTTGCCCGCTCCGTTGTCGCCCAGAAGGCACAACACCTCTCCGGCATGAACCTCGATGCTGATGTCATGCAGCACGTCGATGGGGCCGAAGCTCTTGTTGACGCCACGCATGGCGATGATCGGTGCCTGGGTAGTCATGTTGCTTCCTCCCGAAGTCAGGATTTCTTGGTGGATGACCAGTTGGTCGCCATCCTGCGGAATGTTTCGTTCATCAGCACCGCGAACAGCAGCAGTCCGCCGATGAACAGCAGGTTCAGGTCCTTGTCGAAGCTGGTGAAGTTGATGCCCTGGAACACGATGCCGAAGGTCAGCGTGCCGAAGACGATGCCCGTGACCGAGCCGAAACCGCCGGTCAGCAGCACGCCGCCCACCACCACGCAGATGATGGCGTTGAAGATCATGCCGAACTGGGTCGTGGTGCTGGCCGAATTGGCCAGAACCGCTTCGGTCATGCCCACCAGCGCCGCGGACATCGCCGACAGCATGAACAGCGCGATCTTCAGTTTCGCCGTGGGAATACCGGCGTTCCGGGCGCTGGTCTGGTCACCGCCCATGGCAACGATCCAGTTGCCCCAGGGCGAGACGTGAAGGATGAAATAGCAGACGACAGCAAAGACGATCCAGATGAAGAACGAGCTTTGCAGGCTTTGGAAGAGGACAAATCCGGTCTCCTCCGGCCCGATGATCAGGCTGTGGTAGTCGCCCAGCAGGAACTCGGACACCGGCCCGACATCCTGCAGGCTGTGCTGCGTCGTGCCCGCCAGATTCTTCGACACATAGGCGTTCAGCCCGGCAACCACGAAAAGGGTGGCCAACGTCACGATCAGCGACGGCACGTTGGTGCGCGTCACCAGCAGGCCGTTGACGTAGCCGATGGCCCCGGCGACGCCAAGGGTGATGGCCACCCCGAGCCAGATGTTCAGCCCGAAGGTCTCGACCGACATCGCCAGCACGATGCCGCCCGCCGGAATCAGCGCGCCGATCGAGATGTCAAGCTCGCCCGCGATCATCAGGAATCCGATGGGAATGGCGACGATCCCGACCTTGGACGCGAAGTTCAGCCAGGTCGAGGTGCCGAGTGCTGTGACGAACTGCTTGTCCCAGCCGAAATAGCTGAAGAACAGGAGGATCAGGAGGAACCCGGCGGCGGCACCCGCTTCCGGGCGGCGGAAGAACCCGGGAACCGACAGGCCTCTGGTTCTGGCTGGTCCCGCCTTGGTGCTCGTTTCCGCCATGTCGATCTCCTCCGAAGGCGCGACGGTGCAGGGCTGCCAGGATGGCAGCGCGCGAGGCGTCCCCGGCCAGCGGACCGGCCGGGGACAGGGGGATTGGTCAGCGCGCGCCCAGGGCGGCACCGGCCATGACGGCATCGACGTTCGAGGCGTCGATGATCGCCGGGCCGGTCAGCACCGGGTTGGTCGAGATGTTGGTGCCGAACTTCAGATGCGCGAACAGCATCGACGTGGCGAGGAAGCCCTGCAGGTAGGGCTGCTGGTCGATGGCCATGGTCTGCGTGCCCGCCTTGATCCGGTCAAGCGCGGCCGGATCGAAGTCGAA
>JBIJDO010000317.1:0-3905 GCA_044344105.1 Tabrizicola sp. | reverse complement strand
CCCCCACCCTCGCGCAAGTCATCCCCACCGGCTCCCCCGCCGCCGATATCCTCCTCTCGCAGGCCATCGCCGAACATCGGGTCTTCCTCACCTGCTCCGCACTCGACCCCCAGACCCATGCGCAAATCCTGCAGAACTGGCAGCGCGACACCGCCGCCGCCGTCGCCATCCTTGCCGACAAACAAGTCCCGCCCGAGGCGATCACCGGCTTCACCAAGGCCGCTGACCCCGCAGCCCTGATGCCCACCCCCGACACCACCTGGGCCGAAGTGCAGGGTCTTTGCGCCACCCATCCCGACTGGCAGAACACCTACTACGAATTCAACGCCATCGTGCTTGAACTCAAGCTGCCCGCGGCCTTCCCGTGACAGCCGGTGCCGACCCGACCGTTCGGCCCCTTGACACCGGACCCGCCCCGGCTTCCCGTTGTCCGGCATGCGTCTCAGCACGCAACAGATATGGGACCGCCTGATGTTCGCCGCCGCCAAGGGAATGGACTACCGTCACTTCCTGGATGCCCTGCACGCCGGGCTGCGGTTCGACTGGTATCTCGAGATCGGATCGCAGACGGGGAGATCTCTAGCGAAGTCCCGCAGTCCGTCCATCGCCGTCGACCCGCGGTTCCGGCTCAAATACGATGTCGCGGCGGGCAAGAGACACCTGCACCTGTACCAGACGACCAGCGACGATTTCTTCGCCGCCGGGCATCTCAAGGCGCTGAAGGCCCGGCCGTCGTTCAGCTTTCTTGACGGCATGCACCTGTTCGAATACCTCCTGCGCGACTTCATCAACACCGAGGCTGCCGGCACGCCCCAATCGGTCATCGCGCTGCATGACTGCGTACCGTTCGACCTTGGCATGACCACGCGGGACCTCGACAACCTGCCGCGCGGACCCTGGACCGGCGATGTCTGGAAGCTGATCCCGATCCTGCAGGAATACCGCCCCGACCTGAAGCTTGAGGTCCTGGACTGTTTTCCGACCGGTCTGGTGGTGGTTTCCAACCTGTCACCCCGGAACCGGACGCTGCCCCGGAATTACGACAAGATCATAGCGGCCTATCAGGACATGACCCTGGAAGCCTACGGGGTGGAGCGTTTCTTCAGAAGCTTTGCCTTCGTCGATACCGAAAGCTTCGTGGCAGAAGGCTTTCCAGGCATCCGGCCAGCCGCCGCCGAGGTACTGGAACCCGCCACCCTCGCCGCGCCCGCCGTGATCACGCCCCCGGCGGCAAGCGGCGCGAGCCTCACCCGCCATGACGTGACGCTGCACTACGGCCACCGGGTCCTGCGCGATTTCGCCAGCGACCTGGCCCAGGGCATCCAGAAACCCGTCGGGCATGCGATGGACGTCTATGTCGGCGTCCACGCGGTCCGGGGACCGATCGACGAAAGCCGCTTCAGGGTCGGCATCCAGACCGAACAATACCTGGACCGGTCCGGCAAGGACATGTGGCGCAAGCCCCGGCGTCGGGTGCGGCGGGCCCTCGTCAGCGCCTACGATGCCTTTCTCGACCTGAACCCGACCAATGCCCCGGCCTATGCCTTCCTGCCGCAGGACCTGCGCGACCGGATGGCGTTCGGCCCCCACATCTTTCCCGCCGAACCGGTGGCGCTCGACTATTCCGACAAGCCGCCGGTCTTCTTCGGCTCACTCAACGACCGGCGGAAGGCAGCACTTCTGCCGTTGCAGGAAGCGGGAAAGGTGACACTCGCGCCGCACGGAACCTTCGGCCGGGCGTTGAGCGCGGTTCTGAAGGATCAGGGCGGCGTGCTGAACATTCATTTCGCGGACGGCGAATATGCCGAGTATCCGCGCTTCCTGAAGGCCTATCTGCATGGCAAGCCGGTCTTCTCGGAACCGATGGCCCCGCCGCTGGTGGCCGGAAAGCACTATTTCGCCCTTGGCAAGGTCCCGACCCGGAAGGCGACCGAGACGTTGTTCGGAAACATCGCCGCTCTGGCCGCCGCATACCGTTTCCAGTCCTATCTGGAAGCCGTCGCCGCAAAGGCCGGCCAGACTCAAATGGCGGGCTAGCGGCGTGTGTGCCGCTTCTCCCGTCGCCATCGCCAGTTCGATGCGCAACGAGGGCATCCATATCCTGGAATGGCTGGCCTATCACCGGGTGATCGGCTTTGCCCTGCCGGTGATCAGCAGCAACGCCTGCGAGGATGGGTCGGACGATCTTCTCGACTGCCTGATGGAGGCCGGTGCCGTCACCCATCTTCACAACCCCACCGCACCTGGCGACCGCCCGATCCTGACCGGAATCGCCCTGGCGATGGCCCATCTCCGCCCCGGCCCGGCAGAGTGGCTGGCGCATCTCGACAGCGACGAATACCTGAACATCGCCCCCGGAGCCGCGCCGGTGCAGACTCTCATCGACCGGGCAGGCGCGGCCCACGCCATCGCCCTGCCCTGGCGGTCCTTCGGCGACAACGGCCATGCCATTTGGCCGGGCGAGACCCTGCGCGCCTTCACCGCCTGCGAGGCGGCCCCCGACCCCGAGCAGGTCAAGTTCAAGTCGCTCTTCCGGCTTCAGGCCTTTGGCGGGGCCTCCGACCACATGCCGACCCGGCCGCTCGTGGCGGACCCGATCGCCGTCAACGCCGCCGGCGAGCCCCTGTCCAATGCCCAACTGCTTGGCGCGCCGCGCTCGAAATACCATCCCATCCCGACAGCGATGCGCGGCGGCGCGGTGGTCAATCATTATGCCACCCGCTCGCGCGACGTGTTCCTGATGAAGACCCTCCGCGGCCGCGGCACCGGTCCTGCCTCGAACAAGTACTATCTCGGCTCGCCATGGCACCGCCGCGCGAACCGCAACGAATCCCGGGACCGCTCGATCCTGGCACGCTGGCCCGAGGTCGCCGCCGAACTCGCCCGCCTGCGCGCCCTGCCCCGTGTCGCCGAGGCCGAAGCCGCCTGCCGCGACTGGTTTCTTGCGACCCGCGCCCGTGTGCTGACCCCCGAAACCATCGCCTCCTGGACAGTAAAGGCCGCCCGATGACCCCCGAACTCACCGCCCTCGCCCTTGCGGGCCTGCTGCAGGCCGTGCAATTCCACCTCTTCGCCATCCCCGCGAACCGCGAGCTTGGCGTGGGCTACACCTCCTCGCCCCGCGACCGGCCCCCGTCGCGGCAGATGACCGATCTCACCGGGCGCCTGCAGCGCGCGATGAACAACCATTTCGAAGGGCTGATCCTCTTCACCCTCGCCGTGGTCGTCGTGACCCAGGGCCAGCAGTCCACCCCCGTCACCCAATCGGCCGCCTGGACCTACCTTGCAGCCCGCGTCCTCTACATTCCCGCCTATGCCTTCGGCTGGCGCCCTTGGCGTTCCGCGATCTGGGCGGTAGGGTTCTTCGCAACCCTGACGATGATTGTCGCGGCCCTGGTCTAGGGCCGCCCGAAAGGAACATTCCATGGCAGACTTCGACACCATCATCATCGGCGCCGGCCCCGGCGGCTATGTCGCGGCGATCCGCGCGGCCCAGCTGGGGCAAAGGGTCGCCTGCGTCGAAGGGCGCGACACGCTGGGCGGCACCTGCCTCAACGTCGGCTGCATCCCGTCCAAGGCGCTTCTGCACGCCACGCATCTTCTGCACGAAACGCAGGAGAATTTCGGGAAGATGGGCCTGATCGGCACCCCGCCGTCGGTCGACTGGGCCAGGATGCTGGCCTACAAGACCGATGTGGTCGGCCAGAACACCAAGGGGATCGAGTTTCTGTTCAAGAAGAACAAGGTCACCTGGCTGAAGGGCTGGGCCACGATCCCCGCCCCCGGCCAGGTCAAGGTCGGCGACGACATCCACAGCGCCAGGAACATCGTCATCGCCACCGGGTCCGAGGCATCATCCCTCCCCGGCGTCACGGTGGACGAGGAGGTCGTCGTGACCTCCACCG
>JBIJDO010000119.1:0-7601 GCA_044344105.1 Tabrizicola sp. | reverse complement strand
TATTCGTCGAACATCGTGGCGGGCTGCTACATCGGCTTTGATCAGCCGCGCAGTCTGGGCGAGTCGGCCTTTGGCGGCACTTTGTGCGTTCCGGTGTTCCAAGACTTCATGGAAGACGCCATCAAGAAATACGGCGGGGGGGATTTCAAGGTGCCTCCGGGTGGCTATTTCCGCAAGATCGACCGCTTTACCGGACAGCCGTTGCCGGATGATGCGTCCGGCGACAATGTCGTGTCGGAATACTTCCGCGAAGGCGAGGAAGCGCTGATGGGCCTTGGCCTGATCGTCGATGGCGGCTTTGAGATGGGCGAGAACCTGCCGCTCTTCGCCTATGGCGAGGCCGAGGGCGTGGCGGATCAGGGAACCACAGTGACCAATTCCGAAGGCGAGACCGTGGTCGTGCCGAAGAAGGCGGATTTCGGCACCGTGTCGTCGGGCGGGCTGTATTGAGACATTGCCAGGCCCTTGATCCTTCGCCGTGTGAAGGTTATCATGAAGTGATAATTGATCGCGATGACAAGTGTTGATCGCGACCACTCGCTCGAAACGCTTCTCAACCTGGACGGTCAGGTCTTCTACATTGGCGACAAGGGCCACCGCGTGCAGTTCGAGGTCACGAAGATCAAGCCGACGGCGGAGCGCCCCCATGGGTTGAGGTATTCCCTGACGGTTCATGATCCGCGCGGAAAACGGATTGCCGGGTTTGACAATGCGCATGCCGTAGCCTCGACCGATGGACCGGGAGGAAAGCGGGTGGAACATGATCACAAGCACCGCTTCCAGACAGTGCGTCCCTATGAGTACACCGACGCAGTCGCCCTGATGGAAGATTTCTGGAGAGTTGCTGAAAGCGTGCTGAAGGAAGAGGGTGTAAAGATATGAAGCTGAAAGTCGGCATCGCTTCTCCGGCCCAGATGAAGGCGAGGACCCTTGCCATAGCGCGGGGTGAGATCAAACCGAGGCAGACCGACCCGAAGGTCTGGTTCAACTCGATCGAGAGTTTTGCCAAGGTGCTGTCCGAGCGGAACCGCGAGCTTCTTGCGATCATCGCGCACTCGCATCCTCAGTCCCTTGCCGAACTTGAGGCCCTTTCCGGCCGGGCAAAGCCCAATCTTTCGCGAACGCTTCACACCATGGCGCGCTATGGGCTTGTCGAATTGCGGAAGGGCGGGCGCGGGACCGTCGTTCCGACAGCCGTATATGAGAAGATCGAGCTGGCTGTCGATCTGACGGCGGCCTGATCGCCGTGTAGCCACAAACACCCTTGGCCAGAGACCGCGCCCTTGCCGGGCTGCGGTCAAGGGCTTATGACCGCCCGCAACGCCCAAGAGCAGGACAGACCCAAGCATGCGCGCCGAAACGCAAGGCAATATCGAAGCGATCGAAAAGACGCTGAAGCTTCTGGCCCAGCGGATGGACTGGGAGACCGCGCCGCACCGGCTGGAAGAGTTCGACGCGATGATCGAGGCGCCGGATCTGTGGAACGATCCGATGAAGGCGCAGAAGCTGATGCGCGAGCGGCAGGCGCTAATGGATGCGGTGGCGGCCTACCGGCTGATCCAAGGCGGGCTGAAGGACAATGTCGAGCTGATCGAGCTGGGCGAAGCGGAAGGCGACACCGAAATCGTGACCGAGGCCGAGGCGGCGCTGGCCGACCTGGTGAAAGTGGCCGAGGCGAAAGAGCTTGAGGCGCTCTTGGACGGCGAGGCGGACGGGAACGACACGTTCCTGGAGATCAACGCGGGCGCAGGGGGCACCGAAAGCTGCGACTGGGCGTCGATGCTGGCGCGGATGTATGTCCGCTGGGCCGAGAAGAACGGGTTTACCGTGGAGCTCCAGTCGGAAAGCGAAGGCGACGGCGCGGGGATCAAGTCGGCCTCCTACAAGATTTCGGGCAAGAACGCCTATGGCTGGCTGAAGACCGAGGCGGGGGTGCACCGGCTGGTCCGCATCTCGCCCTATGACTCTGCGGCCCGGCGGCATACCAGTTTCTGTTCGGTCTGGGTCTATCCGGTGGTCGATGACAACATCGAGATCGAAGTGCAGGACAAGGATATCCGCATCGACACCTACCGGTCGACCGGCGCCGGGGGCCAGCACGTCAACAAGACCGATTCGGCGGTCAGGATCACGCACTTTCCCAGCGGGATCGTGGTGACCTCGAGCCTCAAGTCGCAGCACCAGAACCGCGACATCGCGATGAAGGCGCTGAAGTCGCGGCTGTACCAGCAGGAACTGGACCGGCGGAACGCCGCCATCAACGAGGCGCACGAGAACAAGGGCGATGCGGGCTGGGGCAACCAGATCCGGTCCTATGTGTTGCAGCCCTACCAGATGGTGAAGGACCTGCGGACGGGGTTTGAAACCTCGGATACCGCTGGGGTCCTGAATGGCGATCTGGACGGGTTCATGGCCGCGACGCTGGCGCTGAACGCCAGCGGCAAGAAGCGGGGCGAGATCGCGGACGTGGAGTGAGGTCATCTTCGCGTCGGTGCGCGGGCAAAGCCGGACCCTGCGGCCGGCTTCGCATGAATCGAAACGGGCACCGAAGACCGCTCCGATGCCCGCGACAACAGGTTGGTCAGCGCGCCTGGAGCGCGGTATCAGCCGGCGTCGCCCGCCGCGGCAGGGGTTTCCAGCCGCACCGTGCTGGCGGTGACCCGGCCATTGGCAAGCGGGTCTTCCTGACGCTGGACCGAGCCTTCGAAATGCGCGCCGCTTTCGATGGCGATGGTCTTGTGGATGATGTCGCCCTCGACCCGGGCGGTCGAGGTCAGGCGGACCTTCAGGCCGCGCACGCGGCCGATCACCCGGCCATTGACGACGATGTCGTCGGCGACGATCTCGCCGCGGATGGTGGCGCTTTCGCCCACGGTCAGAAGATGCGCGCGGATGTCGCCCTCAACGGTGCCTTCGACCTGGATGTCGCCGGTGGTGCGCAGGTTGCCCACGACCGTCAGGTCGGACGACAGGACCGAAGCTGCGGCCTTGCCCTTCGGGGCCGAAGGGGTGAAATCCATGGACGGCTTGGTCATCGGGGTCTCCGGGGCTTTGGGCTTCTCGGCCTCGGCTTTCGGGCCCGGCTCGTTGATGCGGCTTTTAGAAAACATTCTTCGCTGCCTTTATGAAGGTCATCGGGTTCACCGGGGTACCGTTCAGCTGGACCTCGTAGTGCAGATGCGTGCCGGTCGAACGGCCTGAGTTGCCCATATCACCGATCCGGTCGCCGCGCGATACCCTTTGACCGGCTTCCACGCGAACTTGAGCCATGTGGGAATAGCTCGAGACGAGGCCGTTGCCATGCCGGATCTGGACGTGCCAGCCGAAGTCATTCTTCCAGCCCGCAAAGAGCACCACGCCGTCACCGCTGGCATAGATCGGTGCCCCGCGGGCACCCGCCAGGTCCGTGCCGTTGTGCATCCTCGTCCCGCGGCCCATCGGATCGTTGCGGTATCCGAAGCTCGAGGTCATGCGGTAATTGCCTCGGACCGGCATCGCCAGCGGCAGTCCGGCGGCCGCGATGCGGTACATGTTCAGCCGGTCGAGGTCGCCCAGGATCGCGTTCGCGCGCAGCTCTTCCGCCGAAGGCACTCCGCCGGAGGTGGAGAAGGTGACCGGCATCAGCGGCCCCCCCTGGCCCGAATAGCCTTGCCGCACCGAATCGATGAGGTCCTCGGGCGACATGCCCACCTCGCGGAACATGGCGTCGAGCGGCTCGACCGAGATAGTCAGCGCCTCCTCCAGTTTGGCGAAGATCGCGTCGTTGCGCATCTCAAGCGCTTCTTTCGCATCGGCGATCAGTTGCACTTCCTGGCGCGCGCTTTCGGCCTCGGCGCGCTCTTCGTTGCGTGCTTCCGCGGTGTCTCCCAGCGCACCGGTCAGGAATTCCAGCGTGGCCAGCGCGTCCTTCGCCCGGCCCATTTCCGTCGCACCGCCGGACTGGGCGTTCAGCGCCAGGGTCACGCGGTCAGCCTCGCTTCGGGCGTCGTCGCGCTCCGCGATGGTGCGGCGAAGCGTGTCCTGAACCGCATCGATGCCGGTTTCAAGCTCGCGCCGCCGGTCCTCCGAAGCCAGAAGACGCTCCTGCATCTCGGAGACCTGGGTCAAGGCGATGTTGAAGCGTTCCTGCGCGCGGACCGCTTCTTCCGCGCGAAGATCGCGGTCGGCCGAAAGGGCATTCAGGCGCTCTTCATAAAGAACCTGCTGCCGGGCGGACTGTTCCCGGGCCGAGCCGGCCCCGATCGAGTCCATCATGATCAGCGCGGTCGCAACGATGGTCCAGGCCAGGGCCATCGTGCCGCCGACCAGAGCGATGATCTGGGTTGCGGGGCGCAGCCGGATGAACCGCGTCTCGGTATCGGATTTCAGGAACAGGCGCTGTTCGGGAAAATGCCGTTCCAGGCTCTGGTGAAACCGATAGGCAAGGCGGTTCAGCACGTTGGACCCATCCGTTCATGGCCGTTGGTCGACACGACTGCCGGACCGGAACCGGTCTGTGCAGGGTTGCAGCCTGATTATCGACCCCGTTTCAGGGTCGCAACAATTTTGACCATGTGGAGAGACTTTCCGCGCGCGACACGCTTTTTATCGGCAAGAAACCGCCGATCAATCGACAGCTTCGGCCAGCGGCCAGTAGAAATCGGGCGGAAGGCCTGCGTCCGCGCGCTTTGCCTCGTTGAACGGAGGCTTGAGACGCCCGTGAAAATGGCGGCGGACGAGGTCGTGGAACACTTCCTTCGGGTCAGTCCCGTCCCGGCCGCAGAGCCAGTTGAACCATTTCGAGCCATAGGCGACATGGGCAACCTCTTCCGCATAGATCACCTGCAGCGCCTGCAGGGCCTGGGAGTTGCCCGCCTTGCGGAAAATCTCGATCATGCCGGGGGTGACATCCAGGCCCCGCGCTTCAAGCACCATCGGGACGACGGCGAGGCGGGCCTGAAGATCGCCTGCCGTGTCCTCGGCGGCACGCCACATGCCCGCATGTGCAGGCAGCGCCCCGTAATGGCTGCCCAGAGCCTCAAGACAGTCGCAGATCAGGTTGAAATGCTTGGCTTCCTCGTCGGCAGCCTGGACCCAGTCGTCGTAGAATCCAAGCGGCATCGGCTGGTCGGCAAAGCGCGCGATGATATCCCAGTGCAGGTCGACCGCGTTGAGTTCGATATGCGCCACGGCATGTAGGAGCGCGATCCGTCCCTCCGGGCTGCCGGGGCGGCGACGGGGGACGTCGCGTGGCGACAAAAGCTGGGGCAGGGCGGGCCGGGCGGGCTGCATGGGCGGTAGCGCCGACCCGATCGGCAGCGGCGCGCCCGCCATTCGGGACGCGACCCAGCGGGCGGCATGGGCAAGGCCAATTGCCGTCTTGGCGCGACCGTCCGCCGTGGTCAGGACCGCCACCGCCAGATCTGACAGACTGTGGGTCATTCGCTTGCCCTTTACAATTCTTCTGCGAAGAATTGGGGCCTGACGCGTGTCAGGCCCATGATTTTTCGCAGAAAAATCGTCCTTCTCCCGTCACAGCGCCTGTGCGGCGGCCAGAACCTCGTCGGCATGGCCCTTGACGCTGACCTTGTTCCAGACCCGCGCCACCCTGCCGGTGCCGTCGATCAGCACCGTCGTGCGTTCGATGCCCATGTAGGTCTTGCCATACATGCTTTTCTCAAGCCAGACGCCATAGTCTTCACTGGTCGTACCGGCCTCGTCCGAAGCGAGGACGATGGACAGGCCATGCTTCCTGCAGAACTTTTCATGGCTTTTCACGCTGTCCTTCGAGATGCCGATGACCGTTGCCCCGGCGGCCGTGAAATCCGCCAGCCGGGCATTGAAGTCCTGCGCCTCGAGCGTGCACCCCGGAGTGTCGTCCTTCGGGTAGAAATACAGCACCGCCTTTCCCGGTCTGAGCGCCGAAAGCGTCACGGTGCCGCCGCCGTCGCGGGGCAGGGTGAAATCGGGGGCGGACTGACCTTCGGAAATCATGCGCGGCTCCTTGCCTTGGACGGGAATGTGACTTTGCATCTAGTTGCCTTCGCGCGAAGATAAAGGCAGGACCGCGCAGAAGTCCCGCAAGTTTTCGGGGGCAGGCAGGCAGCGCAGCAGGAAGGCCAGATGCAGGACCAGACGGCGGGGCGGGGAAACGGGGGGACGCCCGCGGGTCCGCCGGATCGCCAGGACCAGCCGACCAAGTCATTGCGCCCAAGGCCGCGCGGGCGCGGCGGCATCAGCCTGACCATCATCCTGACGCTGGCTTTGCTTGGCCTGGCGTTCGGCTATCTGACTATGGCCTATACCGGCAAGACCATCCGGTTTCCGACCTGGGGCGTGGCCGAGATCGAGGCGCGCATCAATGCGGGCCTGAACGGATCGCAGCTGCCGCGCGCCACGGCGGTATCGCTGGGCGGTGTCGAGCTCGCGGTCGATGACGGCTTTGTCCCCCGGTTCCGGCTTGCGGACATCCGGTTGATCGACGACATGGGGCGCGCGCTTCTGACCTTGCCCGAGGCGCTGGTGGCCTTCGACCCCAGGGCGCTTCTGTCGGGAAAGGTCCGCCCAAGCTCGGTCCGGTTGATCGGGGCACGGCTGGCGGTGCGGCGGGACGCGACCGGCCGCATCGACCTTGACCTGTCAGGACGCGACGGGGGCGGAACCCAAAGCCTTTCCGAGCTGCTGAGCGGCATCGAGTCCCTCCTGGCCACCCCGAACCTGGAAACGCTGTCCACGATCGAAGCCGAGGGCCTGTCGCTCAGCCTGACGGACGACCGTGCCGGGCGATCCTGGCAGGTGGGCGACGGACGGCTGGTGATCGCGAACGGTGCCACGAGCATCTCGGCCGAACTTGGGATGACGCTTCTCGACGGGGTGAAGCCGGCACAGGCTATCCTGTCCCTTGTGTCGGACAAGGCCGCAAAGACCGCGCGCCTGACGGCTCGGGTCGACAACATGGCCGCAAGCGACGTGGCAGCCCTCGCGCCGCCCCTGGCGTTCCTTGGCCTCGTCGATGCGCCGATCTCGGGGCGGCTTGAAGCGCGTCTTTCCGACGACGGCAGGTTTGGCGGCCTGTCGGGCGAACTGGAGCTTGGCGCCGGGCGCATCGCCCCGGGCGAAGGCGCGCGGCCGATTGCCTTTGACCGGGCCGGTCTCTCGCTGACCTATGACCCGGCCACGGCGCGGATCGAGCTGGCCAGCCTGTCGGTGGAAAGCCCGTCCTTGCGGCTGACCGCGCGCGGGCAGGGCGATCTCTTGGGGCCCGACTCCGGTCCCGTGGACCCCGGAGCGCTGCCACGGGCCATTCTGGGCCAGATCGATGTCCAGCAGGTGATGGTTGATCCCGAGGGCCTGTTCGAAGCGCCGGTCCGCTTCAGCCAGGGCGCGCTGGATTTTCGCCTGCAACTTCAGCCGTTCCGGCTGGACATTGGCCAGATGTCACTGATCGAAGGCGGGGAACGGCTGCAGCTTTCGGGAAGCGTCGCCGCAGGCGAGGCGGGCTGGGAAGGGGCGCTGGATGTGGCGCTGAACCAGATCGCCACCGACAGGCTGCTGAAGGTCTGGCCGGTGTCGGTTGTTCCCAAGACGCGGACGTGGTTTGCCGAGAACGTCGGACAGGGCCT
>JBIJDO010000192.1:0-5834 GCA_044344105.1 Tabrizicola sp. | reverse complement strand
GTGCGCGCGGCGCTGCGGCTGGAGGCCGGCGGTCAGCCGCAGTTCAGCCTGGGCTACGAATTCGCCGACACCGAAGTGCGCTTCGTCCGCACCCTGCCGCCGATCCTGAACGCCAGCGGCCATGCGACGCTGGAAAACCGGACCTACACGGTCGCTCTGGCCAAGGGCCATGTCATCGCGCCCGAGGGGGGCCGGATCGAAGCGGACGGGACGGTGTTCCAGATCCCCGACATCACCCAGCGCCCGGCGACGGCCAGGGTCGATCTGGTCACTTCGGCCAGCCTGACCGCCACCCTGTCGCTCTTGGACCAGGAACCGTTCAGCTTCTTTTCCAAGGCCGGGCAGCCCTACAACCTTGGCGACGGGCGCGCCGAGTTGCAGGCGACGGTGATCATGCCGCTCAAGCCGCGGATTCCGTTCGAGGAGGTGAGCTTTACCGTCGCGGGCCGGATCGTCAACTTCATCTCGCCCTCTCTGGTGCCGGGGCGCATCCTGACCGCGCCGGAGGTCCGGGTGGCGGTGGACACCGAAGGCCTGGAACTGAGCGGCGCGGGAAAGCTGGACGAGATGCCGGTCGATCTGACCTATCGGCAGGGGTTCGGGCCGGAACAGAAGGGCCGGGCGCGGGTCAGCGGCACGGTCATGCTGTCCGACCCCGTCCTGCGTGACTTCGGGGTCGTTCTGCCTGAAGGCGCGGTCAGGGGCGAAGGTCCGGCGGCGGTCGACATCGCGCTGGTCAAGGATCAGCCACCGCAGCTGACCCTGACCTCGACGCTGGTCGGCCTGTCGCTGCGGCTGGATGCACTGGGGTTCCAGAAGGCGGCGAAGACCAAGGCGGCACTTGACCTTGAGGTTCGCCTCTCGCGGGCGGCGGTGGTGGAACGGCTGGTCCTGAAGGCGCCGGGTCTGGAGGCGCGCGGCCGGATCACCACGCGCGAGAACGGCGGCCTTGACGAAGCGGTCTTCGAAAGCGTGGAGGCCGGGGACTGGCTGGACGCGCCGGTCACCCTGCGCGGGCAGGGGAAAAGCTTCGACGTCGCGCTGAACGGCGGCACGCTGGACCTGCGGCGGATGCCGGAGAGTGGCGGAAGCGGTGACGATACCGGGCCGATCGACGTGCGTCTGGACCGTTTGCGGATTTCGGACGGGATCACCCTGACCGATTTTCGCGGGTCGTTCGGGTCACGCGGTGGCTTCAACGGGACTTTCACGTCTGGCGTGAACGGCAGCACCGAGATTCAGGGCGTCGTGGCACCAGCCAAGGCAGGAAGTGCGATCCGCATCACCTCGGGCAACGCCGGGGCGGTGATGGCGGCGGCGGGCATCTTCGACAAGGGGCGCGGCGGCAATCTGGACATGACGCTGATCCCGCGCGGGCCGGAGGGCGAATACGACGGCAGGGCGACCTTTACCCGGCTTCGGGTGCAGGGTGCCCCGGCGCTGGCCGAGCTGTTGTCGGCGGTGTCGGTCGTGGGGCTTCTGGAGCAGATGAACGGCGAGGGGCTGGCGTTCAACAACGGTGAGGTCAAGTTCATCCTGACCCCGAGGGCGGTGGAGATCAGTCAGGGCTCGGCGGTCGGGGCGTCGCTGGGGATTTCCTTTGCCGGGCTGTACCTCTCGGAAACGGGCCGGATCGACCTGCAGGGCGTGATCTCGCCGATCTATCTGGTCAATGGCGTGGGGCAGATCCTGACCCGCAAGGGCGAGGGGCTGTTCGGGTTCAACTACCGTCTGACCGGCACCGCCGCCGACCCGAACGTTGCGGTCAACCCGCTGTCGGTCCTGACGCCCGGCATGTTCCGCGAGCTTTTCCGCCAGCGGCCGCCCAATCTGAAGGATGTGGGCGAAGGTGGCGGCGGATGAGGCTTTCCGACTTCGACTTCGACCTGCCCGAGGGGTTGATCGCCACAAGGCCCGCCCGCCCCCGCACCTCGGCGCGGCTGCTCTTGGCCGAAGGCGACCGCATTTCCGACCGGAAGGTCGGCGACCTGACCGACATCCTGCGTCCGGGCGACCGGCTGGTGCTGAACAACACCAAGGTCCTGCCCGCGCGGCTGTTCGGCATGCGGGCGCGGGGCGAGGCGGTGGCAAAGGTCGAAGTGACGCTGCTGGAACCGCGCCCGCAAGGCTGGCGCGCGCTGGCCAAGCCATTGCGCAAGGTGCAGCCGGGCGAGGTGATCCGGTTCTCGGACCGGCTGTCCGGGACGGTCATCGAGAAATCCGACACGGACCTGACATTGGCCTTCGACCTTGAGGCCAAGGATTTCGACGCCGCCCTGGCCGAAGCCGGGGTGATGCCGCTGCCGCCCTATATCGCGGCCAAGCGGGCGGCGGACGATCAGGACCGGACCGACTACCAGACGGTCTTCGCCCGGCACGCCGGAGCGGTGGCCGCGCCGACCGCCAGCCTCCATTTCGATCAGGCGCTGTTGCAGGCGCTTGCTGCAAAGGGGGTCGCCTTCACCGAAGTGACCCTGCATGTCGGCGCGGGCACCTTCCTGCCGGTCAAGGTAGAGGATGTGACCACGCACCGGATGCATGCCGAATGGGGGCGGGTCAGTGGTGCGGCTGCCGACGAGATCAATGCGACGAAGCGGGCGGGGGGCCGGGTGATCCCGGTCGGCACCACGGCGCTGCGCCTGATCGAAAGTGCCGCCGATCCCGACGGAACCCTGCACCCGTTCGAGGCCGAGACCGACATCTTCATCTATCCGGGCTACCGGTTCCGGGTTGCGGACGCGCTGATGACCAACTTTCACCTGCCGAAATCCACCTTGATGATGCTGGTTGCGGCGCTTATGGGCGAGGCGCGGATCAAGAGGGTCTATGACCACGCCATCCGGTCCGGCTATCGTTTCTTTTCCTACGGGGACAGTTCGCTCCTGATCCCGGAACCGTTGTCCTGAAGGTCCGCCGATGCTGAAAGTGCTTGTCCAGTCCTGGCCGCTTCTGACCGGCGTCATGCTGCTGATGGTCGGCAACGGCATCCAGGGGACGCTTCTGGGCATCCGCGGCAATGTCGAGGGCTTCTCGACCTATCAACTCTCTTATGTGATGGCGGCCTATTTCCTGGGGTTCCTGTTCGGGTCCTGGGCAGCCCCCCGGATGATCCGGCGGGTCGGCCATGTCCGGGTCTTTGCGGCGCTGGGGTCGCTGATCTCGGCCATTCTGGTGATCTATCCGGTCTATCCCGACTGGGTGGTCTGGACCTGCCTGCGCGTGCTGGCGGGGTTCTGCTTTTCCGGCATCTACTTCACGGCGGAAAGCTGGATCAACAACACCGCGTCGAACGAGACGCGGGGGCAGGCGCTGTCGGCCTACATGATCGTGCAGATGATCGGGATCATTGCGAGCCAGGTGCTGCTGAACCTGCCCGACCCCACCGGCTTTGCCCTCTTCATCCTGCCCTCGGTCCTGGTGTCGCTGGCCTTCATGCCGATCCTTCTCGCTCCCACCCCCGCCCCGGCCTTCGACAGTTCGCGGCGTATTTCGTTCGCACGGCTATTCCGCATCTCGCCGCTCGGCTGTGCGGGGATGCTGCTGACCGGCGGTGTCTTCTCGGCGATGTTCGGCATGGCGGCGGTCTGGGGCGCGCAGGCGGGGCTGTCGGTGGGCCAGATCACCATCTTCGTCGGGGCGCTCTATGTCGGCGGGCTCGTGCTGCAATACCCGGTCGGCTGGGTGTCGGACCGGATGGATCGCCGTCAGCTGATCCTGGGCCTGTCCGTCGTCGCGGCCCTGGCGATGTTCCTGGCGACCGTCCTGCCGCTGCCGTTTCCAGCCCTCGTCGGCGTCGCGGTCGTTCTGGGCGGGATCACCAATCCGCTTTATGCGCTGCTGATTGCCCATACCAACGACTTCCTGCCGCGCGACCAGATGGCCGGGGCCTCGGCCGGGCTGATCTTCCTGAACGGGTTCGGTGCGGTCTTCGGCCCCACCGCCACCGGCTGGACGATGGAGCGGATCGGCCCCTCCGGCTTCTTCCTCTTCATCGGGCTTCTGTTCACACTGTTGGCGGGCTATGCCACCTACCGCATGACCCGCCGCGCGGCCCCTGCGGTGTCGGGCGCTTTCCGGGGGGTGACGCCGGGAACCTCGCCCCTTGCCGTCGATGCCGTGCTGGAAAAGGGTCAGGAGGCCCGCCCCTGATTTCTCCGGTTGCGGGATATCGCATTCCCTGCAAGTCTTTGCCGCAAGCGGGAGGTGCCGATGTCCGATCCGGTCGAGGTTCTGGAGTTCTGGCTCTACGAGATCGGCCCAAAGGGCTGGTACGCGGGCGGGGACGAGCTTGACACCCTGTGCCGCGAGCGGTTCGCCGATCTCTGGCAGGCCGCACATGACGGCGGGCTTGACCATTGGGTCGACGGCACGGTCGGGACGCTGGCCTATCTGGTCCTGACCGACCAGATCCCGCGCAACATCCATCGCGGCACGGCGCTGGCCTTCGCCACCGACGCGAAGGCCCGTGCGGCGGCGCGGAAAGCCGTGGCGGAAGGCTGGGACATGAACGCCCCGGAACCAGAGCGGCAGTTCTTCTACATGCCGTTCGAGCATTCCGAAGACCCCGCCGATCAGGAGCTTGCGGTTGCCTATCTGACCGAACGCCTGCCCTCGGACCCCGACATGGCGCTGCATGCCCGCGCGCACCGGGAGGTGATCCGCCGCCATGGCCGGTTCCCGACCCGCAACGCGGCGCTGGGCCGGACCAGCACTCCGGCCGAGCAGGCCTATCTGGATCAGGGCGGCTATGGCGCGATGGTCCAGGCGCTGCGTGACAGCCATGCGCCCGGCGCATAGGGGCACGGCAACCCCTGTGTTGCTTGGATTGGCGAAGTAGTTTAATGGCAAACCACTTTTTCGTGGGGAGGGAAAGATGGCCGAGCAAAGCTTCGACGTGATCGTGATCGGTGCCGGACCGGGGGGCTATGTCGCCGCCATCCGCGCAAGCCAGCTTGGCCTGAAGGTCGCCATCGTCGAACGCGAGCATCTGGGAGGCATCTGCCTGAACTGGGGCTGCATCCCGACCAAGGCCATGCTGCGCAGCGCCGAGGTCTTCCATCTGATGCACCGCGCCAAGGAGTTCGGCCTGAGCGCGACCGGCATCGCCTACGACCTGCCTGCGGTCGTCGCGCGCAGCCGGGCGGTGGCAAAGCAGTTGTCCAGCGGCATCGGCCATCTGATGAAGAAGAACAAGGTCACTGTCTTCATGGGGGCCGCGCATCTGCCGGCGAAGGGCAAGGTCAGCGTCAAGACCGACACCAAGAGCGGCGGAGGGACAGAAACCCTGACCGCCAGGTCGATCATCCTTGCCACCGGTGCCCGTGCCCGCGAATTGC
The DNA here is from genome assembly GCA_044344105.1 of Tabrizicola sp. Lineage (GTDB taxonomy): Bacteria > Pseudomonadota > Alphaproteobacteria > Rhodobacterales > Rhodobacteraceae > Tabrizicola. The sequence continues at coordinate 498 of JBIJDO010000192.1, read as the reverse complement.
CAGGGCTGGAGGCGGATGGCGACCTCGTCTGGTCCTACAAGCATGCGCTGGTGGCCAGCCGGATGCCGAAGAAGCTGCTGGTGATCGGTTCGGGTGCCATCGGCATCGAGTTCGCGTCGTTCTTCAACACGCTGGGTTCGGACACGACGGTCGTCGAGGTGATGGACCGCATCCTGCCGGTCGAGGATGCCGAAATCAGCGCCTTCGCGAAGAAGAGCTTCGTGAAGCAGGGGATGAAGATCCTGGAGAAGGCGGCGGTCAAGAAGCTGGACCGCAAGCCCGGCGTCGGCGTCACGGCGCATATCGAACAGGACGGAAAGGTCACCACGCAGGATTTCGATACGGTGATCAGCGCGGTGGGCATCGTCGGCAACGTCGAAAACCTTGGGCTTGAGGCGCTGGGGGTCAGGATCGACCGCACCCATGTGGTGACGGATGAAAACTGCCGCACCGGAGTCGAGGGGCTTTACGCCATCGGCGACATCGCCGGGGCGCCCT
>JBIJDO010000032.1:0-13497 GCA_044344105.1 Tabrizicola sp. | reverse complement strand
GCAGCGGGCGCAGCGGTTGGTCAGCCGGGCGATGGCCGAAGGGCTGATCCATGTGCGCCTGAACCACCGGATCGGGGCCTGTCTGGACCTGGAAGCCGCGCTTCGCGACCGCTTTGGCCTTGACCGGGTTCGGGTTGCCCCCGGTCTTGGTCCGGGGGCAGACCCGGTGCGGGCGATCGCCCCGGCGGCGGCCGCGGAACTGGAGCGGTTCCTTCGGATGCCTGAGCCGATGGTCGTGGCGCTGGGGACCGGACGCGCATTGCGTGGCATGGTCGATGCGATGGTGGAGATCGACGCCCCCCAGCACCGGCTCGTCAGCCTGATCGGGAACATCGCGCCCGATGGCTCGGCTTCGTTCTTCGACGTGGTGATGCGGATTGCCGACAAGGTGCGCGCGCCGCACTATCCGATGCCGGTCCCGGTGATCAGCCCGACGCCGGAGGAGAATGCGGCCTTCCATCGGCTTGGTCCGGTGCAGAAGGTGGTGGCGCTGGCCGAGGCAGCCAGTGTCGTCTTTGTCGGTGTCGGCCAGATGTCGAACGACGCGCCGCTTCTGGCTGACGGCTTTGTCAGCCGAAGGGAACTGGACGAGATGCAGGCTGCCGGGGCCTCGGGCGAGGTCGCGGGCTGGGTCTTCGACTCGGAAGGCCGCTATCTCGACTTCGGGACCAACCGGCGCACCGGGGGGGTCCGGGTCGCGCCCGGCCTGGCCCGCCCCTCGATCGGGATTGCTGCAGGTGCATCCAAGGTTCCGGCGATCCACGCGGCGCTTAAATCCCGCATCCTCAACGGGTTGGTCACCGACGAGTCCACGGCTCAGGCCCTGCTGGCCCGCAGCTGAACCGTGCAGCTGCGGCGGAAGAGGGGGCTTGACGACTCCGGGCCGCTTATGAGCATTTACCCATCAGGCGATGATTTGCTCATACGCTGCTAGGGAGGATTACATGACCAAGACGCTTCGCGCCCTTATGGGCGCTACGGCTTTGGTTGCGCTTTCGGGCGTGGCCATGGCCGAGACCACCATCACCGTCGCCACCGTGAACAACGGCGACATGGTCCGCATGCAGGGCCTGATGGACGACTTCTATGCCAAGAACCCCGACATCAAGGTCGAATGGGTGACGCTGGAAGAGAACGTCCTGCGCCAGAACGTGACGACCGACATCGCCACCGGCGGCGGTCAGTATGACGTCATCACCATCGGCACCTACGAGGTTCCGATCTGGGGCAAGCAGGGCTGGCTGGAAAGCCTGAACGACCTGCCCGCCGACTATGATGTCGATGACCTTCTGCCCGCGATCCGCGGCGGCCTGACCGTGGACGGCAACCTTTATGCCTCGCCGTTCTATGGCGAATCGTCCTTCGTGAACTACCGCAAGGATCTGGCCGAAAAGGCCGGCATCACCATCCCGGACGCGCCGACCTGGGACGACATCAAGGCCGCTGCTGCCGCGATGACCGACACCGAGGCCGGCATCTACGGCATCTGCCTGCGTGGCAAGGCCGGCTGGGGCGAGAACATGGCCTTCCTGACCACCATGGCGAACAGCTATGGCGCCCGCTGGTTCGACGAAAACTGGCAGCCCCAGTTCGACCAGCCGGAATGGAAGGCCGTGATGACCGACTACGTCGAGCTGCTGACCAAGTACGGTCCGCCCGGCGCGTCGAACAACGGCTACAACGAGAACCTGACGCTGTCGCTGCAGGGCAAGTGCGCGATGCGCATGGACGCCACCGTGTCGGCAGGTTCCCTGACCGATCCGGAACAGTCCGAGTTTGCCGACAAGGTCGGCTTCGCCCTGGCACCGGATGCGGGTCTGGGCAAGCGGGCGAACTGGCTCTGGGCCTGGTCGCTGGCGGTCCCGGCCTCGTCGGATGCCAAGGATGCGGCAAAGACCTTCATCAACTGGGCGACCAACAAGGACTACATCGCCTTGGTCGCAGCCAAGGAAGGCTGGCGCAATGCCCCTCCCGGCACCCGCACCTCGCTCTATGCGAATGCGGAATACGCCGCACTGCCGTTCGCCAAGATGACCATCGACTCGATCAACGCGGCTGACCCGACCAATCCGGCGACCAAGCCGGTCCCTTACGTCGGTGTCCAGTTCGTCGCGATCCCCGAGTTTGCCGGTCTGGCGACCTCGGTCGGTGAGATCTTCTCGGCCGCCCTTGCCGGGCAGAAGACGGTGGATGAAGCCCTCGCCGAAGCCCAGGCTCTGGCGGTGGAGGAAATGACCACCGCAGGCTACATCAAGTAAGGCGCGACCCCGGCCCGATGACCTTCCCGGATCGGGCCGGATTTCCCTTTCTCCTCCGCAGGCACCATGCTGCGGGGGAGCTTGCCCGGCCGTCAGCCCGTGCAACTGGATCAGTTTTACCTCTGAATCGGAGACACAAGTGGCAACGCAGTCATCCCGTCTTGCTGCCCGCCTGATGGTAGCTCCCTCGGTCATTGTCCTTTTCATCTGGATGATCGTGCCCCTGGCGATGACGCTTTACTATTCGTTCCGGCTCTATCGGCTGATCTCGCCGGACCGCACCGGCTGGACGGGGTTCCGCAACTACACCTGGTTCATCAACTCGCCCGAATTCTGGCTGGCGATCTCGAACACGCTCCTGCTGGTCGGCGGTGTCCTTGCCATCACCATCATCTTCGGCATCCTGATCGCGCTTCTGATCGACCAGCCGGTCTGGGGTCAGGGGCCGCTGCGCATCCTGGTGATCTCGCCGTTCTTCGTCATGCCGCCAGTGGCCGCGTCGATCTGGGAAAATCTGTTCATGCACCCCCAGAACGGCATGTTCGCCTCCTTTGCCCAGGGCTTGGGAATGCAGCCGATCCTGTTCATGGAAAGCTACCCGATGGCCTCGGTGATCTTCATCGTGGCCTGGGAATGGCTCCCGTTCGCGACGTTGATCCTTCTGACCGCGCTGCAATCCTTGTCCTCCGAACAGCTTGAGGCCGCCGAGATGGACGGGGCCAGCGCCGTCAGCCGGTTCCGCTACATCATCCTGCCGCACCTGACGCGGGCGATCACCGTCGTCATCCTGATCCAGACGATCTTCCTTCTCGGCATCTTCGGCGAGATCTTCACCACCACGCAAGGCGGACCGGGATCGGCATCCACGACGCTGCCCTACATGATCTTCAAGCAGGCCATTGCCGCCAAGGACATCGGCCGCGCCGCCGCCGGGGGCATCATCGCGGTGATCCTGGCCAACATCGTGGCCTACTTCCTGATGCGCAGCATCGGCAAGCATCTCGACGCGTGAAGGAGCAGACATGGCCCGCGCCGTAACCCCCCGCCGCAAGTTCCTGGTCACCCTGGCCGCCTGGTCGGTGGCGCTGATCATCTTCTTCCCCGTGTTGTGGATGATCCTGACCAGCTTCAAGACCGAGGTCTCCGCCGTCGCCAGCCCGCCGCAGCTGTTCACTGCCGACTGGACGCTGGAAAACTACGCCGAGGTCTGGGCGCGCTCCGACTATCCCCGGTTCTTCTGGAACTCGGTCGTGATCTCGGTCGGGTCGACCCTCCTCGGCCTTCTGATCGCCATTCCCGCCGCCTGGGCGATGGCCTTCGTGCCGGGCAAGAAGACCAAGGACCTTCTGATGTGGATGCTCTCCACCAAGATGATGCCCGCTGTCGCTGTGATGATCCCGCTCTATCTCATCTTCCAGCGTATGGGCCTGATCGACACCAAGATCGGCCTCGTGGTCGCCCTGATGCTGATGAACCTCCCGATCATCATCTGGATGCTCTACACCTACTTCAAGGAAATCCCCGGCGAAATCCTTGAGGCCGCCCGCATGGACGGGGCACCCCTTTGGGGCGAGATCGTCCATGTCCTGACGCCCATGGCCCTGCCCGGCATCGCTTCGACCATGCTTTTGAACATCATCCTCGCCTGGAACGAGGCGTTCTGGACTATCGTCCTGACCACCACCAAGGCGGCCCCCCTGTCGGCCTTCATCGCCAGCTTCTCGGCGCCGCAGGGGTTGTTCTACGCGAAACTCTCGGCGGCATCGGCCATGGCCATCATGCCGATCCTTATCCTTGGCTGGTTCAGCCAGAAACAACTCGTCCGTGGCCTGACCTTTGGCGCGGTGAAGTGAGGAAGACATGGGCAAGATCCAACTGACCAAGGTCCGCAAGTCGTTCGGTGAGGTCGACGTCATCCCCGGCATCGACCTGACCATCGAAAACGGCGAGTTCGTTGTCTTCGTCGGCCCCTCCGGCTGCGGCAAGTCCACGCTGCTGCGGCTGATCGCTGGCCTGGAGGACACCACCTCGGGCGTCATCGACATCGACGGCAAGGATGCGACCAACCTGCCGCCCGCCAAGCGCGGTCTGGCGATGGTGTTCCAGAGCTACGCGCTTTACCCGCACATGACGGTGCGCAAGAACATCGCCTTTCCGCTGAAGATGGCGGGGATGGATCAGGCGGAGCAGGACAAAAGGGTGGAGCGGGCGGCCAAGGTACTGAACCTGGCAAGCTACCTCGACCGTCGCCCCGGCCAGTTGTCCGGAGGCCAGCGCCAGAGGGTCGCCATCGGGCGGGCCATCGTCCGCGAACCTGCGGCGTTCCTCTTCGATGAACCCCTGTCCAACCTTGACGCCGCCCTGCGCGTCGGGATGCGGCAGGAAATCAGCGAACTCCATCAGTCCCTGAAGACCACGATGATCTACGTCACCCACGACCAGGTGGAAGCCATGACCATGGCCGACAAGATCGTCGTCCTGAACGCAGGCCGTATCGAGCAGGTCGGCGCGCCCCTGGACCTCTATCACATGCCGAAGAACCTGTTCGTGGCGGGTTTCATCGGCAGCCCGAAGATGAACTTCATCGAAGGTCCCGAGGCCGCAAAGCACAATGCCCACACCATCGGCATCCGCCCCGAGCACATCACCGTGGGCGACGGCCCCTGGGAGGGCGTGGTCGGCCTTTCGGAACATCTTGGCTCGGACAGTTTCCTCAAGGTCGCAGCGGACGGGCTTGGAACCCTGACTGTCCGCGCGCCGGGTGGGGTGAAGGCCGGTCACGGCGACCGCGTCCGTCTGGCACCGGCCGGAAAAATCCACCGCTTCGACGCGACCGGGCTTGCCATATGAGGCTGAAGGAAAAGACCGCCCTGATCACCGGCGCGGCTCGGGGGATCGGGCTGGCCTTTGCCCGCGCCTACCTGGCCGAAGGGGCAGAGGTTGCGATTGCCGACATCAACCTTGCGGCTGCCGAAGACGCCGCAAAGGCGCTGGGTCCGAAAGCCCATGCCATCGCGCTGGATGTCACCCGGCAGGACAGCATCGACGCCTGCTTCGCGCAGGCCGTCGCCCGGATGGGCAAACTGGATGTCCTGATCAACAATGCCGCCCTCTTCAGCGCCGCGCCCATCGCCGAGATTTCCCGCGCCGACTATGACCGCCTGTTCGCCGTGAATGTGGCGGGCACGCTGTTCTGCCTGCAGGCCGCCGCGCGCCACATGATCCCGCGCGGACAGGGCACGATCATCAACATGGCCAGTCAGGCCGGCCGGCGGGGCGAGGGGCTGGTGGCGGTCTACTGCGCGTCCAAGGCGGCGGTGATCAGCCTGAACCAGTCGGCGGGGCTCGATCTGATCAGGCACGGCATCAATGTGAACGCCATCGCGCCGGGTGTGGTGGACGGCGAACATTGGGACGGGGTCGATGCCTTCTTTGCCCGCTATGAAGGCAAGCTCCCCGGCCAGAAGAAAAAAGAGGTCGGTGACGCCGTGCCCTTCGGGCGCATGGGCACCGCCGAGGACCTGACCGGCATGGCGATCTTTCTCGCCACGCCCGAAGCAAGATACATCGTCGCCCAATGCTTCGGCGTGGACGGCGGCAACTGGATGGCCTGACCATGAACGCCAAGCTTCCCGCCCCGCAACTTCCGTCCTATGACCGCCCCAGACTGACGCCAGGCATCGTCCACATCGGCCTGGGCAACTTTCACCGGGCGCATATGGCCGTCTATCTCGACGACCTGTTCGCGAAGGGACTGGGCCATGACTGGGCGATCCTGGGTGCCGGGGTGCGCGAGGGCGATGCCCGGATGCGCGAGGCCCTCATGGCGCAGGATTGCCTGTCCACGGTGATCGAGCTTGACCCCAGGGGCAAATCGGCGCGGCGGATCGGCGCGATGATCGATTTCCTGCCGGTCCAGGCGGACAACGCCGCCCTTGTCGCGGCGATGGCGCGGCCGGAAATCCGCATCGTGTCGCTGACCGTGACCGAGGGCGGCTATTTCATCAACCCCGCCACCGGGCAGTTCGACCCGACCCATCCCGAGATTGCCGCCGACGGACCGAACCCGCACCGCACCGCCTTTGGCGCGATCATCGCGGCGCTCAAGGCCCGGCGGGCGGCGGGCGTGGATCCGTTCACCGTCATGTCCTGCGACAATCTGCCGGGCAACGGCCAGGTGACCCAAAGCGCCGTGGTCGGACTGGCCCGGCTGTCCGACCCCAGCCTTGCCGACTGGATCACGGCGAACGTCGCCTTTCCGAACGGCATGGTCGACCGCATCACGCCCGCGACCGGCCCGAGGGAACGCGCCATGGCGGCGGCCTTCGGTCTTGGCGACGACCCGGTGCCGGTCACCTGCGAGCCGTTCCGGCAGTGGGTGCTGGAAGACAACTTCCCGACGGGACGCCCGGCGCTGGAGAAGGTCGGGGTGACCATGACCAGCCATGTCCATGCCTTCGAGATGATGAAGATCCGCATCCTGAACGGCGGGCACGCGACCATCGCCTATCCCGGCGGGCTGATGGACATCGAATATGTCCACGAAGCGATGGCCGATCCCCTGGTCCGCGGCTTTCTCGACCGGGTGGAACTGCGCGAGATCATCCCCTACATCCCGCCGGTTCCCGACACCGCAATCGGCGACTACTACCGCCTCATCGTCGAGCGGTTCTCGAACCCCGAGGTCGCGGATACCGAACGCCGCCTCTGTCTGGACGGGTCCAACCGGCAGCCGAAATTCATCGTCCCCTCGATCCGCGACGCGCTGGCGGCGGGCGGGTCGGTCGACGGGCTGGCGCTGGTCTCGGCGCTGTGGTGCCGCTACTGTTTCGGCACCACGGACAGCGGCACGGCGATCCCCCCCAACGACCCGAACTGGGACCGGCTGACGGCCCTTGCCGCCGCCGCCCGCGACCGGCCCGAAGCCTGGCTCGGCATGACCGAGATCTATGGCGACCTGGGCGGGAATGCCGCCTTTGCCTCCCGCTTTGCCACGCATCTGCGGCGGCTCTGGGACCGTGGCACCCGGCAGGTGCTGGAAGACTTCCTCCGCTGAGGGACTGCAGTCGGTGGGCTGCAAGCGACACCCGCCGCGATGGCCGGTCCGGCCACTCGACGGGATCGGCCCGGCGTCCTTCAGCATAAATGCTGGACATCAACGCCCTCGCCCGGTGAACCTGCCCGCAAGCGCCGTCGTCGCCGCACAACCGACGCGCATCACGGAGGAACATCATGAAGCTGACCGACGCCCGCGAGATCAAGGCCACCCCGCAAGTGGTCTGGGAGGCGATCCTGAACCCGGCGGTCCTCAAGGAATGCATTCCCGGCTGCGAAAGCCTGACCGGGTCGGTGGCCGAAGGCTACGAGGCCGTGGTCAAGCAGAAGGTCGGTCCGGTCTCCGCCACCTTCACCGGCCTGGTCCAGCTTACCGACATCGTCGAGGGCCGGTCGCTGAAGATCTCGGGCGAGGGCAAGGGCGGCGTCGCGGGCTTTGCCAAGGGCGGGGCGACTGTCCGGTTCGAGCCGATGGAAGGCGGCACGCGGCTGACCTACGAGGCCGAGGCCAATGTCGGTGGCAAGATCGCGCAACTTGGCAGCCGGATCATCGACAGTTTCGCGAAGAAGCTGGCGGACGAGTTCTTCACCCGCTTCCAGGATGCGGTCGAAGACCCCGAACCACCAGAAGGTGATGAAGAAGTTGTTGCCGATTCGGGGGAAACCAAGAAGGGTTGGTTCAAGCGCCTGATCGGAGGCTGAACCTCCGGCGCAGAGGTACCTAGGAAGACCCAGGGAGGAAATGGATGACCAAGGTCTCGATGACCGTGAACGGCAAGGCCGTCGCGGGGGATGTGGAAGGAAGGACGCTTCTGTCGTCTTTCCTGCGTGAGGGTCTCGGCCTGACCGGTACCCATGTCGGCTGCGACACCAGCCAGTGCGGTGCCTGCGTCGTGCATGTCGACGGCAAGCCGGTGAAAAGCTGCACCGTCTTTGCCCAGGACGTCGCGGGCGCTTCGGTGAAGACCATCGAAGGCATGGCGAATGCCGACGGGTCGCTCGGCGTGATCCAGCAGGCGTTCCAGGATCACCATGGCCTGCAATGCGGCTTCTGCACACCGGGCATGGTGATGTCGGCAGCCGCGCTTTTGGCCGAGAACGCCAAACCTACCGAGCATGAGGTGCGGCACTACCTTGAGGGCAACATCTGCCGCTGCACCGGCTACCACAACATCGTCAAGGCCGTGATGGCTGCCTCCGGGCAGGATGTCAGCGCCCTTGCTGCGGAATAGGGAGGTTCAGATGCCGAAAGATCACGGGATTGGCGCAGCGACCAAGCGCCGCGAGGATGTGCGGTTTCTGACCGGGCGCGGGGTCTATACCGACGACATGGCGCTGCACGGCCAGACGGCGGCGGTCTTCGTCCGCTCCAACGTCGCGCATGGGCGGATCAAGTCGATCAACCAGGCCAAGGCGGCGGCGATGCCGGGCGTGCTGGCGATCTTCACCGGCGAGGATTTCAAGGATGTCGGCGGCAACCCGGCGGGCTGGCTGATCAACAGCCGCGACGGCACGCCGATGCGGGAACCGAAGCGCCCGGTGCTGGCGCATGGCAAGGTGCGCCACGTGGGCGACGCCTATGCGGCGGTGATCGCCGAGACCCTGGCGCAGGCCAAGGACGCGGCGGAACGGCTGGCCGAGGATTCGGTGATCGAGGAACTGCCCGCGATCATCGACATGAAGGCGGCGGTGGCGGATGCGTCGAACCGCGTGCATGACGAGATCCCGGACAACCTCTGCTTCGACTGGGGCTGGATCGAGGACAACCGCGCCGCCGTCGACGCGGCGATGAAGGCGGCCCCGCATGTCGTGACGCTGAACCTGGTGAACAATCGCCTGGTGCCGAACGCGATGGAGCCTCGGGCTTCGATCGGCGAATACAACCCGGGCACCGGCGACTACAGACTGACGACGACCAGCCAGAACCCGCACCTGACGCGTCTGCTGGTCGCGGCCTTCGTGATGGGGATCCCTGAGAACAAGCTGACCGTCGTGGCCCCTGATGTGGGCGGCGGGTTTGGCTCGAAGATCTATCACTACGGCGAAGAAGCGCTGGTACTGGCTGCAGCGAGGAAGCTGGGCCGACCGGTACGCTGGACGGCGGAACGCAGCGAGTCGTTCCTGACAGACGCGCATGGCCGCGATCACGTGACGAAGATCGAGCTTGGCTGCACCAAGGACGGGCAGATTCTGGCGATCCGGACCGAGACGCTGGCGAATGTCGGGGCGTATCTGTCGAACTTCTCTACGGCGACGCCGACCTTCCTGCATGGCACGCTGATGTCGGGTCCCTACAAGGTGCCGCATGTCTATGTGAACGTGAAAACCGTTTTCACCAACACCGCGCCGGTCGATGCCTACCGCGGCGCGGGTCGCCCCGAAGCGACCTACTCGCTGGAGCGCGTCATCGACAAGATGTGCCGGGAACTGGGTCTTGACCCGTTCGAGGTGCGGCGGAAGAACCTTCTGACCCCGGACCAGTTTCCCTACCAGTCGCCGGTCGGCCTGATGTACGACACCGGCAACTATCAGGCGACGCTGGACAAGGTGATCGCCATCGCCGATGTCGCCGGCTTCGACAAACGCGCGGCGGCGTCCAAGGCGAGGGGCAAGTTGCGCGGCATGGGGCTGTCGACCTGGATCGAGGCCTGCGGGATCGCGCCGTCGAACCTTGTCGGCATCCTTGGAAGCCGTGTCGGGCTTTACGATGCGGCGACGGTGCGGGTGAACGCGACCGGGAACATCAGCGTCATGGTTGGCGCGCACAGCCACGGCCAAAGCCACGAGACGGTGTTTGCACAGATCGTGGCCGACAGGCTCGGGATCGCGGAATCCTCGGTGGAAATCGTGCACGGCGACACCTCGAAAATCCCGTTCGGGATGGGGTCTTATGGCTCACGTTCGCTCGCCGTCTGCGGGACGGCAGTGACAAAGGCGGTGGACAAGATCGTCGCCAAGGGCAAGAAGATCGCCGCGCATATGCTTGAGGCATCCGAAGGCGACATCACCTTTGCCGACGGAAGGTTCAGCGTTGCCGGGACCGACAAGGCCAAGACCTTCGGCGAGATCGCGTTCAGCGCCTACGTCCCGCACAACTACCCGTTGGAGACTCTGGAACCGGGGCTGGAAGAAACGGCCTTCTACGACCCGGCCAACTTCACCTACCCGGCAGGCGCCTATATCTGCGAGGTCGAGGTCGACGAAGGGACCGGCAAGGTCGACGTGGTCGCCTTCCACTGCGCCGACGACTTCGGCAACATCATGAACCCGATGGTGGTCGAGGGCCAGGTGCATGGCGGCGTGGGGCAGGGGATCGGCCAGGCCCTGTGCGAATTCACCACCTATGACGAGACCGGCCAGCTGCTGACCGGATCCTACATGGACTACCCGATGCCGCGCGCCGAGGACGTGCCGTTCTACAACGTCGACTACTCCTGCCAGACGCCCTGCACCCACAACCCCCTGGGCGTGAAGGGCTGCGGCGAGGCGGGGGCCATCGGTTCCCCCCCGGCGGTGGTCAACGCGGTGATCGACGCGCTGCAGCGCGGCGGGCACAAACACGTCACGCATATCGACATGCCGGTCTCGCCGTCGCGGGTCTGGTCGGCGATCAACGGTTAAGGGGGGCTAGCCATGCACAACTTCGATTTCGCAAAACCCTCGACGATTTCCGATGCGGCCAAGGCTCTGGGCGCCGAGGGGGCGCAGGCCCTGTCGGGCGGGCAGACGCTGATCCCGACGATGAAACAGCGCCTTGCCGCACCCGGCGTGCTGGTCAGTCTGACCGGCATCAAGGAGATGCAGGGCGTCTGCATGGGCGACGGCGGCCTCCATATCGGCGCGGCGACGCCCCATGCTGTCGTGGCGAAGGAAGCCCAGGCCCATTACCCGGCGCTGGCAGCCCTGGCCGGAGGGATCGGCGACCCGGCGGTGCGTTCGCGCGGGACCATCGGCGGCTCCGTCGCCAACAACGACCCGGCGGCCTGCTATCCTTCGGCGGTCCTTGCCTCGGGCGCGACCATCGTCACCAACACGCGCAAGATCGCGGCGGATGACTATTTCCAGGGCCTCTTCACCACGGCGCTGGCGGAGGGCGAGTTCGTGACGAGCGTGGTCTTCCCGATCCCGCAGAAGGCGGCCTATGTGAAGTTCAACCAGCCCGCCAGCCGCTTCGCCCTGACCGGGGTCTTCGTGGCGAAGTTCGTGAACGGGGTCCGGGTCGGGGTCACCGGCGCGGGCAACGACGGCGTCTTCCGCTGGAACGAGGCCGAAGCCGCGCTGTCAGCCAACTTCTCGGCCTCGGCGATTGCGGGGCTGGCGGTCGATCCGGCGGGCATGATCGCCGACCTGCACGGCTCGGCCGCCTACCGGGCGAACCTCGTCAAGGTGCTGACTGGCCGGGCGGTGACGGCGGCAGGCTGAACCCGAAGCGACACAACAGGACCCGGGGCCGCAAGCCTCGGGTCGGCAGACCCCTCGTCAAGGTCCGGCGCTGCGGCGGACCTGCAGGTGCGATGCATTCAAAGGCCGGGAAAGCTGGCGGAGAGGGTGGGATTCGAACCCACGGTAGGCGCAAACCTACAACGGTTTTCGAGACCGCCACGATCGACCACTCCGTCACCTCTCCGCGCTTCAGGGGTCGTCTATGGGGCGGGTGGATAGCCGGGCGCGCCACGTTGCGCAAGGGGCAATCCGCAGATGCCCTGCGCCACGGTTCGCCGCCATCACGCGCTCTTGCGCGCCCGGTGCTTGGCAAGCGCGGGCGCTGCGTCTACCTCTCGGTGCAGCACCGTCGCGAAAAGGCTTCATCATGCTCCGCTTTCGTCCTGCAGTGATCCGCCTGGCCCTGGTCGCGTCTGTCGCCCTGGTGGCTCCGGTCCGGGCCGAAACCGACGCCGCGGCCCCGGCTGCCGAGGTTTCCGTCGCGACCCTGGCCCAGACGATGCGCTTCGGCGATCTCTTTGCCGTCCTGCGCGACGAGGGCGTGGCCTACGGCGACACGCTTGAAACCGACATGTTCCCCGCGGGCGGCGGGCCGGGCTGGGACCGTGCGGTGGCGACGGTCTATGATGCGCCCAAACTGGCCGCCGCCTTCGAAACCGCGATTGCCACCCAGCTTGGCAACGACCCCGAGGCTTTGGCCGAGATCAACGCCTTCTTCTCCTCGGACCTCGGGCAGCGCATCGTGGCCCTCGAGATCGACGCCCGCCGGGCTTTTCTGGACACCGCCGCGGAAGAAGCCGCCCGTGTGGCCGCCGACCGGCGCGCCGCCAGGCGCGACCCGAAAGTCGCGCTGATCGGTCGGTTCATCGAAGCCGGGGACCTGCTTGAGATGAACGTGGCCGGCGCCCTTTCGGGCAATCTGGCCTTCATGAAGGGAATGTCCGGGACCGGTGCCTATGGCGCGCCACTGCCGGAAGACCAGCTCATGTCCGACATCTGGGCGCAGGAAGACCAGATCCGCGACGACACCAACACCTGGCTCTATGCCTATCTTGGCCTCGCCTATGATCCGCTGACCGAAGCCGAGCTTGAGGCCTATGTCGCCTTCAGCGAACGCCCGGCCGGACGGCGGCTGAATGCGGCCCTTTTCACCGCCTTTGATGCCGTGTTCCAAGAGGTCTCCCACGACCTCGGCCGCGCGGCGGGGATTGCGATGCAGGGCAGCGATATCTGACCCCGGCCCCTTGATGCGGCCCCTTGACACCCGACCGCCTTCGCCGCATAAGCCCGCATCCCGGCGCGGGTCATCCTTCGCCGGGTTCATATATTCATGACGCCCGAAAGGGCGCGCTGTCCGAGGCGGAGGCAACTCCCGCGAACGCCCGAGGGATCGGGGGCCAGAGGGCGCGGAGCAAGAGAAGGAACGACCCATGTTTGCGGTCCTCAAGACCGGCGGCAAGCAGTACAAGGTGCAGGCGGGTGACGTGCTGCGCGTTGAAAAGCTTGATGCTGTCGCTGGCGACAAGATCCAGTTCAACGACATCCTGATGGTCGGCACCACGATCGGTGCCCCGATGGTCAAGGGCGCGGCCGTCCAGGCCGAGGTCATCGACCAGATCAAGGGCGAAAAGACCATCCACTACGTCAAGCGCCGCCGGAAGCATTCCAGCCAGCGCACCAAGGGCCACCGCCAGCACCTGACGCTGGTCCGGGTGACCGACGTGCTGGAAAAGGGCGCCGA
>JBIJDO010000315.1:0-3927 GCA_044344105.1 Tabrizicola sp. | reverse complement strand
TCGAAGAGGTATGCCGCCAGCGCCTTGGTCAGCTCGGTCTTGCCGACGCCGGTCGGGCCAAGGAACAGGAACGACCCCAGAGGCCGGTTCTCGTCCGACAACCCGGCCCGCGACCGCCGCACGGCACGGCTGACGGCCTCGACCGCCGCCCGCTGCCCGACGACGCGCTTGCCCAGTTCGTCCTCCATCTTGAGGAGCTTTTCCTTCTCGCCTTCCAGCATCTTGGTGGTCGGAATGCCGGTCCAGCGTTCGACGACTTCCGCGATCTGCTCGGGCCGGACGGCTTCGGCCACCAGGGCCTGGCCTTCCTTGGCTTCCGCCTCGGCCAGGTCCTTCTCCAGCTGCGGGATGCGGCCGTATTGCAGCTCTCCCGCCTTGGCGAAGTTGCCTTCGCGCTTGGCCTGATCCAGCTCCGCTCGGGAGTGATCCAGCTGTTCCTTCAAGCCGCGCGCCGCCTCAAGCGACGCCCGTTCCGCCTGCCATTTCGCCGTCACTTCCGCCGATTTCTGCTGCAGGTCGGCAAGCTCGCGCTCCAGCTTCTCCAGCCGGTCCTTCGAGGCCGCGTCGTCCTCTTTCTTCAACGCCTCCGCCTCGATCTGGAACTGCAGGATCTGCCGGTCCAGCGCGTCCAGCTCCTCGGGCTTGGAATCTACCTCCATCCGCAGACGGCTGGCGGCTTCGTCCATCAGGTCGATCGCCTTGTCGGGCAGGAACCGGTCGGTGATATAGCGGTGCGACAGCGTCGCCGCCGCCACCAAGGCCGCATCGGTGATCCGCACGCCGTGGTGCAGCTCGTACTTCTCCTTGATCCCGCGCAGGATGCTGATCGAATCCTCCACTGTCGGCTCCTCGACGAAGACCGGCTGGAACCGGCGCGCCAGGGCCGCGTCCTTTTCCACATGCTTGCGGTATTCATCCAGCGTGGTCGCCCCGATGCAGTGCAACTCACCCCGCGCCAAAGCCGGCTTGATCAGGTTCGCCGCATCCATGGCACCTTCGGATTTCCCCGCACCGACCAGGGTGTGCATCTCGTCGATGAACAGGATGATCTCTCCGGCCGCCGCCTCGATCTCCTTCAGGATCGCCTTCAGCCGCTCCTCGAACTCGCCGCGATACTTGGCCCCGGCGATCAGCGACCCCATGTCCAGGGCCATCAGCTTCTTGTTGCGCAAGGACTCCGGCACGTCGCCGTTGACGATGCGCAGCGCCAGGCCTTCGGCAATCGCCGTCTTGCCCACCCCCGGTTCGCCGATCAGCACCGGGTTGTTCTTCGTGCGCCGCGACAGCACCTGCATCGCGCGGCGGATCTCCTCGTCCCGGCCGATGATCGGGTCGATCTTGCCGTCCCGCGCCGCCTCGGTCAGGTCGCGGGCGTATTTCTTCAACGCCTCCATCGTGTCTTCCGACGAGGCGCTGTCCGCCGTCCGCCCCTTGCGGACCTCGTTGATCGCCGTGTTCAACCCCTGCGCTGTCACCGCCCCGGCGACGAGGGCATCCTTGGCCCGCGTGTTCACCAGCGCCAGCGCGGTCAAAAGCCGCTCCACCGGAACAAAGCTGTCCCCGGCCTTCTTCGCCACCGCCTCCGCCTCGTCCAGCACGCGGACAAGTTGCGGATCGACATAGGTCTGCGCATCGCCCCCCGTGACCTTGGGCAGCCTGGCAATCGCCGCATTCACCGCGGCATTGACCTGCTCGGGCGAGCCACCCGCCTTGCGGATCAGGTTCGCGGCCAGGCCCTGGTCGTCATCCATCAGGGCTTTCAGAAGATGGTCGGGCAGCACCCGCTGGTGGCTTTCCCGCATCGCGATGGTCTGGGCGGCCTGCAGAAAGCCGCGCGACCGCTCCGTGAATTTCTCCAAATTCATCGGTCGTCTCCTCTTGTGAAGCGCCCTGCCCGCGGTGCCCGGTTCTCCAGCACACCGCGCAAGGCCTTGGCTGTCATCTGGGCAGCGGGGAAAAACTTTGCAATCCCCGCTGACCCAAAAACCACATCCTGCGAAAACCTGCCGCAGATCAGGCGCATCGGCCTTTCCTTGCCGATCCCGACGACAGCCATCGGCGGTATCGGGCTTGCCGGATTCCTGAGCTGCAACCGGTGCTTGCATCCTGCCGCCCGGCCCCGACATCTTCGGTGCTTCGGAATGCGAGAGGTCGACCGATGAGCGACGCGAAACTTCCCCTGATCCACAAGGCCCCGGTCGAGGGCCTGGCGATCCATGTCGCCCGCACCGGCCTTGCCATCGGCGACCAGGCCCGGCTTGACCGGTTGTCGGACGGGCGCATCGGGGTCTTCGCCCGGCTTCGGAAGCCGTTCCTCGGGCTGATCCCGCATCACAAGGAGGGGCTGGTCGGCCATCTGGGACCGGTGGCCGAAGAGATCATCGCGCCAAGCCTGGCGCATGGCGACGACCTGCGCGTCAGGATCATCGACCTTGTGCCCGAGCATCTGGCGAACGGCTACCCGCCCGAGGTCTACATCTCGGTCTGGGGCGACCCGCGGCATCTGCAGCCGGTCATGACGACAGTCGATCTGCCGCCAGCCCCCGCACGGACCAAGGCGCCGAAGGGGCTCAGCGGCCTTCGCCCGGCCTAGGGTTCATAGCGGACATAGGCGAAGGCGCTGCTGTCGGGGGACCAGCACGGCACGTTGATCGAGCCCTGTCCGCCGGTGAATTCCCGCACCCTCTGCCGGTCATTGCCTTCGGGATCGCAAAGGACCAGGGCGACCTCAAGGTCAGCCGGATGTCCGGTCGTGCCCGGCGGATAGGCAAGGTAGAGAAGCCGCCGGCCATCGGGGGACGGATGCGGGAACCAGTTGACCGAGGTCTCCGCGAAAAGCTGCCGCTGCCCGGTGCCATCCGCCGCCATCACCCAGATCTGCGCATGGCCGGTCCGGTCGCAGTTGTAGTAGATTCGGCTGCCATCCGGGCTGAAATCCGGCCCGTCGCAATGCCCCTCTCCCAGCGTCAGCCGCCGTTCCGGCGCTCCCGGCACCAGCGTGTAGACGTCGATCACCCGGCTCCCGCCCCGCGCCGCGACATAGGCCAGGGTCCGTCCATCGGGCGACACCCCGTGCCACCAGCTTGGCGCTTCGGGCGAAAGCTTCACCGGCTCCCCTCCCGCGACCGGCATCACATAGACCTGGCTGCCCGCCCCCTCGTGATGCGAGGAGAGGATGATCGTCTTCCCATCCGGGCTGATCCCGTGGTCGTTGTTGCACTTGACCGCAGCGCCCGTATCCACCTGAATGAGCCTCGGCTTTGAAAGCGGTACCCGGAAAAGCCGCCCCTCCCCGTTGACCAGAAGCCAGTCGCCCGAGGGTGCCCAGTTCGGCGCCTCGATCCGCCCGTCGACCGCCAGCACCTCGGTCACACGGGCCGAGGCGACCTCAAATGTCTCGACGATGCTGCGCAAGGGATGCCTCCAATTCGACTGCAATCAGGCTTTCATACTGGGAGAAATATCCCACGGGTGCGTTCAGTGGTTGCGCCATTGGTTCAAGCACCACTGGACGCGGGGGGTGTGAAACCCCCGGCGGCCAGCCACAGGTGCCTACTCCCGGGTCTTCGGAACGAGAAGCTTCCTCGGCCGCAGCGCCTCGGCCGCCTTGAAGAGGCCGAAGGTCTGGTTGACATAATTCACCACGCCCGAGACCTTTTCCAGATAGGCCTGCAGCTCCGCCGTCCGCTCGGCCTCGACCAGCTGCACCGGTCGCGACGGGTCCATTCCCTCGAATTGCACATAGAACAGGGGCTCGCCGCGCTTCAGGATCAGGTCCTTCTTCGGCTCGTGCCACTCGAAGGCCCACATCAGCGGGCGCGGCCAGATCGAGATCGGGAAGCGCCCGCCGAAGATCGTGCCCGGCAGGGGATCGGACCGGTAATGGGCAAAGGCGGCAAGCTGGGACAGGTAGACCATCTCGTCGGC
>JBIJDO010000396.1:0-3044 GCA_044344105.1 Tabrizicola sp. | reverse complement strand
CCGCTGACATCGTCGATGATCTGTTCGACCGCGCCATTGTCCGCGGTGGCGACGACAGGCAACCGGGCCGCGCCGGCCTCGGCGATGACATGGGGCATGCCCTCGCCGCGCGACAGCCAGACAAGGACATCCATCGCTGCCAGGAGGTCGGGCACATCGGTGCGGTCGCCGGTAAAGATCACTGCCTTTGCCAGATCAAGGGAAACGGATAGTGCTCGCAATTCCTGGGCATATTCCGGCATGAAAGCGTCCGGGCCGCCGACGACAAGAAAGCGCGCTTCCGGGCGCTTCAGGTGGACGAGCGCCGCAGCGGACAGGAAATCCTCCACCCTCTTCTTGCGGTCGAGCCGCCCAACCCAGCCGATCACCAACGCATCTGGCGCGATGCCGAGTGCCGCGCGGGTCGCCGGGCGGCGGGCCTGGTCGAATGCGGCCATGTCCACCATCGAGGGAATGGTCAGCGCGTGATGCGGGCGGTCGGGCATCCGGGACGCTGCCGCAGCACGGATCGTCTCGCATACGCCCACGTAGCGTGTGGTGAAATGCTTTGGACCCGACAGCGCTTCGGACACGAGGCCTCCGTGTTCGATCAGCGGCGGGCGATGGCGCAGCCGCTCAAGCGCCGGATAGATGTCGGCGACGTCTTGGCACGACACCACGATGTCGTATCCGGAAAGCTTCTGTTCGAGATAAAGCACGGTGTCTTCGAAGCTCAGCCCATAGGCGGTGCGGTCGACATGCACACCGATGGATTCAAGCTGCCGGTGGGTCTGGTCCGGCATTCCGTCGATCCGAAGGCAGGGCAGCACGTCAATGCGGTATCGAGCCGGGTCCAGCGCCTGGGCCAGAAGCCGGACTTCTGTCTCTTCGCCGCCGACGACCAGCCAGGCGAAGACGAACAGGACACGCACGGGCCGGTCGTCAGGATGGGGCATGGGGTGGGTCATTGGAGGTCAGGGATCAGGCGCGAAGACGACTTGCAGGAATTCCGGGCGGTCGTTGACGAGATGCGACAAGAACGCCGGGCCCTCGTCGAATGGCACCTCATGGGTGATAATCGCGTCGCGGATAGCCGCACCATGCTGCCCGAGAAGGGACAGTGTCTGATCCGCAAGACGCCGCCGTGGCCACGACGCCCCCCAACCCGAAGGGACGCGACCGATCTGCGCGCAGATGAGACGCAGGCCGTTGTGATGAAACTCTTCTCCCAGACGTAACCCGTCCAGCCCGCCCTGGTAAAAGGCGAGGTCGATGACGCTGCCCTGCGGACGAAGAGCCGCGAGAGCTTGGTGCAGGCTGTCGGAACGCGCCCTTGTCTGAAACACGATGTCGGCCCCACGATCCCCGGCGGTGCCCCAGGATTTCGCGTGCTGCAACGCGGTTGCCTCATCCATCGCGGTCAGGCCCAGACGTTCAGCTGCCGCCCGGCGAAACGCTGAAGGTTCGGCCATCACAACCGTCTCGGCCCCCGCCATCCGGGCGAACAGCGCTGTGAAGAGGCCGACTGTCCCGCCGCCCCAAACCGCAATCCGACGACCGGCCACCCCCGCCCCAAATTCACGTTCCGGCGGCAGGCAGGCCAGAGCGTCGGCGTGAAGCACACCATTGGCCGCTATCGGTCCCATCTGTGCGACAAACACGCCCAGGATGGGATCCAGCACATCAGGCAACGGGACAAGCAGATCATGCCGGGGGTTTGCTGTGTGCCCCGTCTTGTGACCGAAGGTCGTGGCGACCAAGTCTCCTTGGGCAAGGCCCTCTGCCTTGCTGTCGCTGACCCTGGCCACCTCCATGTATCCCATGAACCTCACGGGATAGGCCTCTGCCGGGGCCTCCGGGCGGAACATGCCAGACTCCCCGTCCCATGAAGATGAAAGGTACGGGTTCGTGCCCTTCATGAACGTCAGTTCGGTTCCCGCAGACAGTCCGGTATAGCAAAGATCGAGGCGCACTTCGCCCGGTGCTGCAGGGGGTTCGTCGTAGCTGAAGAGCCCGGCCCTGAACGGGGCGTCCACCCCGATGGACCTGACCTGCCGCGTCTTCCGCGCATGCGCGGTGGGTTGACGAAGGTGCCCGATCCGGGGAAGCGGTTGCGGCAGGACCGGCGCAAGATGCTGCACCTCACCGGTCTGCATGGATCGGGCGATTGCTATGGCGACGCGGTGGGTCTCCAGCGCCTCGGCATAGTCTGCGCGGATCTGGTTCGCTTTGCCGCGCACCGCATCGATGAAGTCGCGGTCTTGGCGCCAGACGGGGTCCCCCTGTGCCTGTCGCGGGTGACGGCCATGGCCGGTGTCGATCATCACATCATGCTCGGAAAGCTCGATGGCCAGCCCCTCTGCAAATAGGTGCAGTCCGACACGGTGATTCCAGTCAAGCAGGCATGTCGCGGAAAGCGTCGCAATGGAACCTGATGCGAAGGTCAATATCGCCGTACTGCCGGTCGCCACATCCAGACCGGGAAAGCGGTCGCGTGAGAGATGGCTCGCTTGTCCATACACCGATGCGACGCCGCCGGCCAGAAGGCGCAGCGTGTCGACCAGATGAGTGACCTGCTCCACCATCTGCCCGCCGGATTGCGCCTGGCGTCCCCACCATCCGGGTGGCGGCGTCTGGTCCAGCCAGAAGCCCTGCATCAGTTGCGGGGTCTGGTCCCCCAGGGCGCGACGCGCCGCATCCACCGTATCGAGGTATCGCCACTGATATCCGACCGCAGTAATCAATCCCGCCTTCGCGACATCCGCAGCGATGGCTTCGGCCATGGCGAGATCGGCGGAAAGTGGCTTTTCGACGAAGAAGGGCAACCCGGCCGCCAGTGCCGCGCGCTCGGCGGAGCCATGCGCAAAAGGCGGTACACAGATGAAGACGGCATCGAGTTCTGCATCGTTCATCATAGCATCGGTGTTGTCGTAGGCCGTCGCGCCGTGAAGGTCCGCCACAGCGGTTGCGCGCCCTATGTCAGGGTCGGCAACGGCGATCACCTCCACGTCGGAGAATCCTGAAAGGACGCTCAGATGTCGCTCGGCGATACCGCCCGCCCCGAT
>JBIJDO010000236.1:0-5086 GCA_044344105.1 Tabrizicola sp. | reverse complement strand
TTCCCGCCGCATAAAGCCACCCCAGCGGGGCCAGAAGCCGGGGCAGCAGACCCGGACGGTCGGGGGACCGGAACCAGAAGCCCGGCGCCTGTCTTGGCGCGCGCCTCACCCCGCGTCGTCCATGATCGCGCGGATCCGGTCCATCACCGATGCGGTCACCTCGGCCCCATCGCTTGCGACTGTCCAGGCGGCCTGTGCCAGGCGCGCGGCCCGGTCGGGGGCCAGGACATCGCCAAGCGCCTCGCCAAGTTCGGTGGCCGACGCGACCGCCCGCGTGGCACGCGCCGCCCCGAGACGTCCGAAGACCGGCCCAAGCTGACCCGTGCGCGGCCCGTGCAGGATCGCCGAACCCAGGGCCGCCGCCTCCATCGGGTTGCGCACCGGACCCCGCCCCAGAAGACTGCCGCCCAGGAACGTCACCGGCGCAAGCCGGTACCAAAGCCCGTACTCGGCGGGATTGTCCGCGACAAGGACTTCGATCTCGGCCTCGGGGTCCTCTTCCTGCGCGCGCTGCGCGACGATCCAGCCTTCGCTGGCCTCCAGTCGCCGCGCAAGGGTGCCGGCGCGGGCGGGATCCTCCGGCATCAGGATCAGGAGCAGGCGGTGCGAATGCTGCTGCGCCATGCGGTGGGCCTGCAGGACGGCGGCCTCCTCGCCCTCCGGCACGCCCGCCGCGAACCAGACCGGCCGCGTGGCCAGAAGCTGGGCCAGGGCCGCCCGCTCGGCCTCCACACATGGGAGCGCCTCGCTGTCCTCTTCCATCCGCCCGATGACCGCGACCGAGGACAGCGCCGCCCCGCCCTTGCGGAAGGCGCGCGCCGCCGCCTCATCCATCGCCAGGATCGCCTGGAACCGGGCCAGCGCCGACCGCATCAGGCCGGGATACCAGCCATCCCTCTCGCGCAGGAAGGCGGGGGCCTTGCCGTTCACCACCAGCATCGGGACCCTGCGTTCGCCCGCCTCATGCATGACCGCCGGGCGCAGCTGGCCCCCGGCGAAGACCGCGATCTCGGGCCGCCAGTGGTCAAGGAACGCGCGGGCGTCGGTCGGGGTGTCGGGCGGCGGCGGCTGCAGGATGATCCCCTCGCGCGGGGCAACCTCGACCGGCGCGGTCAGAAGCACCGGATGGCCGTCTTCTTCGACCAGCCGCCGGGCCAGCGCCAGCATCGGGCTGACCAGCCCCTCACCCGGCGCATGCAGCCAGACCAGCCGCCCATTGGGGCGCACCGGGCGCGAAGTCCCCTCGGCGGCCTCGCGCCGCTGGCTCAGGTTGTACAGGGTCAGCCCAAGCGAGGACGCCATGGATCAGGGCCCAAGCTCCTCGGTCGCCGAGCCGGGCGTCGCCTCGTCCCGCAAACGGTGGATATGCGCGATGAAGTAGCGCATGTGGGCGTTGTCGACGGTGCGCTGCGCCTCGCCCTTCCAGGCCCGGAAGGCGGCCTCGTAGGTCGGAAACATGCCGACGATGTGGATCTGGCCGACGTCGCGAAAGACGTTGGTCTGCGGGTCCACCAGTTCGCCACCGAACACAAGATGCAGGCGCTGGGTCATGGTCGGCTCCGTTCGGGTCAGGCGGGGTGACCCTATCCGCTTCCGCCCGGAGGGGGAAGTCTGTGGCATGGGTCTTGCGCTCTTGGGCGCAAGGGATCACATATCTGTCAACGCGCGGGGGCGCGCGGCTTTTGCATGGAGGCGTTATCGTGGAATTTACGGATCTTATCGGTTGGCCGGGCGTCTACCTGGCAATCGCGATTTTCATCATTGCCTGTATCTTTCTGGGCGTCCGGATCGTGCCGCAGTCGGAAAAGCATGTGGTCGAACGCTTCGGCCGGTTGCGGTCGGTGCTGGGGCCGGGGATCAACTTCGTGGTGCCGTTCCTGGACCGCATCGCGCACAAGGTCAGCGTGCTGGAACGCCAGCTGCCCACCGCCAGCCAGGACGCCATCACCGCCGACAACGTGCTGGTGAAGGTGGAAACCAGCGTGTTCTACCGGGTGACCGAACCGGAAAAGACCGTGTACCGCATCCGGGACGTCGACGGCGCGATCGCGACAACGGTGGCCGGGATCGTCCGGTCCGAGATCGGCAAGCTGGAGCTGGACCAGGTCCAGTCGAACCGCGCCCAGCTGATCGAACGGGTCCGCGAGCAGGTCACCGCGATGGTCGACGACTGGGGGGTCGAAGTGACCCGGGCCGAGATCCTGGACGTGAACCTTGATGAAGCGACGCGGTCGGCCATGCTGCAGCAGCTGAACGCAGAACGGGCGCGGCGGGCGCAGGTGATGGAGGCCGAGGGCAAGAAGCGCGCGGTCGAACTTGCCGCCGACGCCGACCTTTACGCCGCCGAGCAGCAGGCCAAGGCCAAGCGGGTGACGGCGGATGCCGAGGCCTATGCGACGGGCGTGATCGCCGGAACGATCAAGGAAAGCGGGCTTGAGGCGGCGCAGTACCAGGTCGCCCTGAAGCAGGTCGAGGCGATGCAGGCCATCGCGGTCGGTCAGGGCAAGCAGACGATCCTGGTGCCCGCAAACATGCTGGAGGCGTTCGGGGATGCCTTCAAGATGCTGAAAGGACGGGCGTGACATGCTGGTGACGCTGACGGGAACCTGGTGGGCCTGGGTGATCCTGGGCTTCGCGCTGGGCGTGCTTGAGGTGCTGGTGCCGGGGTTCATTTTCCTCGGCTTCGCCATCGGGGCGGTGGTGACCGGGGCGCTGGTCGGGCTTGGCATCCCGGCCGGAGTACCGGCTCTGGTCCTGATCTTTGCCGTGACCTCGGTCGCCGCCTGGCTGATCCTGCGCCGGGTGGTGGGGGTGCGCGACGGCCAGGTCAAGGTCTGGGACCGCGACATCAACGACCAGCGGTAGCTTGGATTTCGTCGGGGCCAAGGCGGCGCTGTTCTGCGGGCCGCGGATCCTGACCTACCTCCGCGATGACCTTCCCGGCCTGCCCTGGGCCGGGCTTTGGGA
Source organism: Tabrizicola sp. (assembly GCA_044344105.1). GTDB lineage: Bacteria > Pseudomonadota > Alphaproteobacteria > Rhodobacterales > Rhodobacteraceae > Tabrizicola. The sequence continues at coordinate 2,119 of JBIJDO010000236.1, read as the reverse complement.
CCTGCCCGGCGGCGGGCGCGAGGGGGTGGAGAGCCCCGAGGATTGCTTCCTCCGCGAGATGTGGGAGGAGTTCGGCCTGCGGCTGACCCCGGACCGGCTGACATGGGCGCGGGTGTTCCCGTCGATGCTGGACGCCGCGAGGGAGTCCGTCTTCTTCGGGGGGGTGATCACCCCGGAGGAGGTCCGGGCAATTCGCTTCGGAGACGAGGGGCAGCGGTGGGAGCTGATGCCGGTCGGGGGGTTCCTGGCCCATGACCGGGCGGTCCCCGAAATGCAGCGGCGGGCGGGGATCGTGTGGGAGGAGATGCGAGGTGCCCACGCGTGGGCAGGTTTGACGGGCAAGTGATTTCAAGGGCTTGGGCGTGGGCGTTTACCGGGCGTTAGGGTTTGTCCACACGCGGTTTGGTGCGCTGTAGCACACCCTACGATGGGGAAGCGTGTGCAGAATGTGACTGCCGGGTGGGCGCAACTCCGGTCGTTTCGGGTGGCCTGGCCGGGCGGTGGGTTGGCACCCACCCTACGCTTGCTGTAGCATCCAGTTGGGCGCGAGAGGTGGGATGTGTCTGGAACAATTGCCGGTCTGTGCGTCGCCAAGAACGAGGCGGACATCATCGAAGCCATGGCCCGGCACAATCTTGGCTTTCTGGACTTCCTGCACGTTGTGGACAACGACAGCGCGGATGCGACCCCGGCCATTCTTGCAGCGCTGGCGGAAGAGTTTCAGGGTCGGCTGACGTGGGACGTCGACCGGCGCACTGGCCATCTCCAGACCACGATCATCAACGCTGGCCTTGTTCCGCTCGTCGCAGCGACGGGCGCGGCGCAGGTGGTTCTTCTGGACGCAGACGAGTTCATCCGGGCGGACCGGCAGACGTTTCGCGACGGGCTGTTGGCGAGCACGGGCTCGATCCTGCTGCCCTGGGTCACCTATGTGCCGACCGACGAAGACGATCCGGCAGAGCCCAATCCGATCGTGCGGATCAGACACCGACGAAAGCACGAACGTCCACAGGTGTTCAAGGCGACCGTGCCTGGTGCCTTGGCGGATCAGGCCCGTGTCAGGCCTGGAAATCATGCGGTGAAGGGACTTGGTGCGGGACCCGCGAGCCAGCTGGACGGGGTCAGTCTGGCGCATTTCCCGGTGCGATCACGCGAGCAACTGACGTCCAAGGTGCTTGTCGGGGTGTGGAACATGCGGCTGCGCGGCCGCGTGAGCAGTGGAGAGGCCTATCACTGGCGCCATCTGTTCGAACGGATCATGTCGGGCGAGGCATTGACCGACAAGGACGTGCAGGACGTTGCAAACCGCTATACCGCGCGGCGGGGGTCAAGCCTTCTGATCGATGCCCTCAACACGCAACAACCCACCACTTTGTCGTACACGCCGGAGCGGGGAGAGAATTTGCTGCGGAATCTGGCAGCCTTTACAGAAAGATGCGTGCAGATGCTGGAAGCCAGGCCGAGCCGCCCCCCGGACTTGGGCCCTTAAGTCGATGCGGTGCCTTTCGAGACGATCAGGTAGTTCATATTCGAACGATAGCGCTGGTACGAAGTTTCGACCCGGTAGTCCTTTGCAGCGACCCAGTCGTGAAATTCTTTTGCGTTCACGTTGTCCACCTCGATGAACATCACGGGTCGACAGCGTGCTATGGTCTGTTCCAGCCCTGCGAGGGCCCGAAGCTCCATCCCTTCGATATCCATCTTGATGAAGTCCACTTGCTTCCCGTCCAGTGCAGCATCCCCGCGGATGGTTTGAAGTTCGCCGCCACCCTCGATGATCCGCCCGCCTCCGAGGTTCCTTTTGGGCGCGCGGATCGACAGGCCCGAGGCCGCGACATCCGAAAGCCCCACCCCGACATGGCTGAAGTCTGCCCGTCTGCGACATCCGTTCAGAATCATGTTGGATCGCAGGACTTCGATGGCCGTCGGGTTGGGCTCGAACAGAATGGTTTGCGCAGCATTCAGGATTCGAAGAGCGAAGATCGAATGGTTTCCGATGTTTGCCCCGATGTCACAGAATACCGATCCGGGGCGGAACCACTGCCCGATGATGGCAAGCTCTTCCGGCTCGTAGAATTTCCCCTGGGCGTGAGACTTCTGGATGACATCGCCGGGGTCG
>JBIJDO010000096.1:0-8530 GCA_044344105.1 Tabrizicola sp. | reverse complement strand
TGCTCCGCATGACGCGACCAGGCGGTGACAGGAAGGGTCTGCCCGGCATAGCGATCATGGCAGCGGTCGGGGTTCCCGTGTTTGGTGTGGTCTGGTCCATTCTAGGTCAAGTCCTGACAACTGATCCGGGGCGAAGTTCAGAGACCCCTGAGGCAGAAAAGAGCATCAGCTGCCGGTCGCCGTTCTGATCGTATCCCCCCGCTGCAGCGTCGGGAACAGTTCCTCGACCTGGCTAGCGGCGGTGGCTTCGGCGATCAGGCGGGCGGCCTTGCGACCGATTTCCAGGCGGCAGGCGTCCATCGAGGCAAGCTTCCTTGGCAGGCCGTCCAGAAGCTCGACCCCGTTGAAGCCCGCAAGGCCGATGCGGCCGGGGACGTCGAGGCCCTGGTCGAGGCAGTAGAGAAGGCCCCCTGCGCCGATCATGTCGTTGGAATAATACAGGAAATCGACATCCGGCGTGCGACCCAGAACGGCGGCGGTCATCTCGCGGCCTTTCAGGAGTGCGGAGCCGCCCGAATAGAACTCGCGTTCGACGAGCGAGAGGCCGGCCTTGGCGAGCGCGTCCTCGAAGCCTTCCAGCCGCTTCTTGGCGCGGAAGTCGTTCGGCATCTGGGTGCCCAGGAAAGCGATGCGGCGGTAGCCGGCAGCGATGATCGCCTCGGCAATCTGACGCCCGGCGCGGCGGTGCGAGATGCCGACGGCGTGGTTGATGGGCGTGCCGTCGATATCCATGATCTCCACGATGGGAATGCCCGCCCGGCCCAGCATCGCGCGGGCGGCGGCGGTATGTTCCAGGCCCGCGACGATCATGCCCGAGGGCCGCCAGGACAGCATTTCGTAGATCACCGCCTCTTCCCGGTCGGGCAGGTAGTTGGTCACGCCGACCACGGGTTGCAGGCCGGTGCCGTCCAGCACCTCTGAAATGCCGGTCATCACTTCGGGAAAGACCATGTTCGACAGGGAGGGGATGACGACGCCGACGAGGTTGACCCGCTGCGAGGCGAGCGCCCCGGCGATCTTGTTCGGGACATAGCCCAGGGTGCGTGCGGCCTCCAGGACACGTTCGCGGGTCGGGGCCGAGACGTCGCCGCGGTTGCGCAGGACCCGGCTGACCGTCATTTCCGAGACGCCGGAGGCTTCGGAGACATCGCGCAGGGTCAGCGTGTGGCGTAGGTCGGGGCCGGGCTTTGCGGTCGGTCTGGTCAAGGGGCGGTTCCCGCGCGAGGCAGCATCTTCCCTTGTTACCGGGAAAGACAAAACTTGTCCAAGCCGGTTTCGCATGCTACCGTTACCGCTAACAGCCGCTGCCGCACGGCGGTGCTGGCCAGATCCCGCGCGTTTCAGCCAAGCTCTCACTTGGGACGCAACGGACCAGAGGGGGAGCAGTGGGCCAAAACTTGCTCCCCCTTTTCATTTCCGGCAGTTGCCTTGGACCGCGTTTCGACGCATGAGAGGCCTTGCGTGGCCCCGTAGCTCAGGGGATAGAGCGGCCGCCTCCTAAGCGGCAGGTCGATGGTTCGAATCCATCCGGGGTCACCAGATCAGAAATCCAGATGCTCGACGCTGAGGGCGTTGGCCTGGATGAACTCGCGCCGGGGTTCGACGATGTCGCCCATCAATTTCGAGAAGATGTCATCGGCTTCGGCGAGGTCGTCGACCTTGACCTGCAGAAGCGTCCGCGCCTCGGGGTCGAGGGTGGTTTCCCAAAGCTGGTCGGGGTTCATTTCGCCAAGGCCCTTGTAGCGCTGCAGGGTGAGGCCCTTTTCGCCTTCGGCCAGGATGGATTTCAGAAGGTCGATGGGGCCGTGGATCGCCTGCTCGCGGTCCTTCCGCACCAGGCGGGCGGGGTCGCGGTAGATGTCGCGGTGCTGGCCGGCAAGCTGGGCCAGACGGCGGGCCTCGGACGAGCGGAGGACGGCACCGTCGAGCGTGCGAAGCTCCTCAACCCCGCGCAGGATGCGGGACAGGCGGATGCCGTGGTCCTGGGTGATGCGGCCCTGCCAGCCACGCTCGAACTCGGGCGCGATGAGGTTCAGGCGGCGCGCGACGGTGTCGGCGACAAGCTGCAAGTCGGCATCGGCGCGGCCCGGATCGAAGGCCCCCGCCAGCGCGGCCTGTTCCAGGATGGGGCGCGGGTAGTGGGTCGGGAAGGCGTCGAGCACCCGGCGGAACTGGCGCGCGCCTTCGATGACGCGGGAAAGGTCGTTGCCGGCGATCTCCTGCCCGTCGGTGAGCCGAAGGACCGCGCCGTCGGTGCCCATCTCGACCAGATAGTCCTCTAGTGCGGCCTGGTCCTTGAGGTAGACCTCGGACTTGCCGCGCGCGACTTTGTACAAGGGCGGCTGCGCGATATAGAGGTAGCCGCCTTCGATGAGGGCGGGCATCTGGCGGAAGAAGAACGTGAGGAGGAGCGTCCGGATATGCGCGCCGTCGACATCGGCGTCGGTCATGATCACGACCTTGTGGTAGCGCAGCTTGCCGATGTCGAATTCGTCTCGGCCGATGCCGGTGCCAAGCGCGGTGATCAGGGTCCCGATCTCCTGACTGCCCAGCATCCGGTCAAAGCGTGCCCGTTCCACGTTCAGGATCTTGCCACGAAGCGGCAGGACCGCCTGATTGGCGCGGCTGCGGCCCTGCTTGGCCGAGCCTCCGGCGCTGTCACCCTCGACGAGGAAGATCTCGGACTTCGCCGGGTCGCGTTCCTGGCAGTCGGCGAGTTTGCCGGGGAGCGAGGCCACGTCCAGCGCGGTCTTGCGGCGTGTGAGTTCGCGGGCCTTGCGGGCGGCTTCACGGGCCAGCGCCGCCTCGATGATCTTGCCGACGATGATGCGGGCAGGCCCGGGGTTCTCCTCGAACCATTCGGACAGCTTTTCGTTCACCAGGTTCTCGACCGCCGGGCGCACTTCGGACGAGACCAGCTTGTCCTTGGTCTGGCTGGAGAATTTCGGGTCCGGGACCTTGACCGACAAGACGCAGGTCAGCCCTTCCCGCGCGTCGTCGCCGGTGAAATCCACCTTCTCACGCTTGGCGATGCCGGAGGACTGGGCGTAGCCGGTGATCGTGCGGGTCAAGGCCCCCCGGAAACCGGCAAGATGGGTGCCGCCGTCGCGTTGCGGGATGTTGTTGGTGAAGGGCAGGACGTTCTCGTGGTAGCTGTCGTTCCACCACATCGCGACTTCGACCCCGATGCCGTTCTTTTCGCCGACCATGTAGATCGGTTCGGGCATCACCCCGGACTTGGACCGGTCGATGTACTTGACGAATTCCCGGACGCCGCCTTCGTAGAACAGCTCGACCTTCTCGGGCTCGGCATGGCGTTCGTCTTCCAGCACGATGCGGACGCCGGAGTTCAGGAACGCGAGTTCGCGCAACCGGTGTTCCAGCGTCTTGAAGCTGTAGTCGAGGTTGGAAAACGTGCCTTCGGGGATGTTGGACTTGGCGGAGGCCAGGAAGCGGACCTGCGTGCCGCGCAGACCCGGAGCCGGGCCGACGGGATGGACATGCACGACGCAATCGCCGTGTTCGAACCGGGCGCGGTATTCGGTGTCGTTGCGCCAGACCGTCAGCTCCAGCCATTCCGACAACGCGTTGACCACCGAGACGCCCACACCGTGCAATCCGCCCGAGACCTTGTAGGCATTGCCGCTGTCATCGGTGTTGTTGAACTTCCCGCCCGCGTGCAGCTGGGTCATGATGACCTCTGCCGCGGAAACGCCCTCTTCGGCATGGATGTCGACCGGGATGCCGCGCCCGTTGTCGCGCACCGAAACGCTGTCATCGGCGTGGATTATCACCACGACTTCGGTCGCGTGACCGGCCAGCGCCTCGTCGATGCCGTTGTCGACGACCTCGTACACCATGTGGTGCAGGCCCGACCCGTCATCGGTGTCGCCGATGTACATGCCGGGGCGCTTGCGGACCGCCTCTAACCCTTTGAGAACCTTGATGGAATCAGCGCCGTATTCGGCGGCGTTCTTGGGCTGGTCAGCCATGCGTGGGAAACCCTGATCGTTGCCCGCGAGTTATAGCGGTTCGGGCCGGGAATGTCACCCCTTGGCCACCAGATTTGGTAGTCACAGGAAGGGGATGACCAGCCCGACGCCGATGAGCAGGACCCCCGAGCCGATGTTGAGTTTCCGCACGCTTTCGGGGCTGGACAGAAGCTGGCGCGCCCGGTCAAGGAACCAGGCCAGGCCCAGGTTCCCGACCATCGGGATCACTGCGGAAAGTGCGATAATCGCCGCGATGTCAGGGGCGGTCAGGGTGTCAAGCGTGAAGAAACCGGGTAGCGCGCCCATATAGAACAGGATCGCCTTGGGGTTGCCGATCACCGCCGCGATGCCGACGGTGAAGCCCGCCCACATGCCGGGGCGTGTGAGGCGGCTGTCGGCGTTCAGTGTGGCGGCGGGCTTGCGGATCAGAATGACGCCCATGATCAGGAAGATCAGGGCCGCGACCCAGCGCAGAACGTTGAGGAAATCGCCATAGGCGCTTTCGATCCAGGTCAGGCCCAGGATCGCGGCAAGCGGCCAGACCAGATCTCCGATGGCCACGCCGACGGCCAGAGGCCAGGCGGCGGCGAAGCCACCGGACAGAGCGCGCGCGGTCAGGGCAACCCAGACCGGGCCGGGAACGGCCCAGAGGCCCGCCATGCCAAGGGCGTAGAGGAGGAGTTCGTGAAGGGAGACGGTCATGTGGTCGGTCCATGAATCTGCGAGCCGGTGCCGTCGTCCTGCACGGCAAAGCTTTGGCCCCTGGCTCCGAGCGCGTCAAAGAGGCCGGGTTCGGTGCCGGTCATGATCGCCTGCGCGCCAAGGGCACAAACCTCGTCATAAAGCGCGGCGCGGCGGGTGATGTCGAGATGGGCGGCAACTTCGTCAAGCAGAAGGACGGGCGCGCGGCCAAGGTCCTGTGCCAGCGCGCGGGCATTGGCCAGGATAAGGCTGATCAGAAGCGCCTTCTGCTCGCCGGTGGAACACTGGTCGGCGGGGATGTCCTTGGCGGCGTAGCGGGCCAGAAGGTCGGCGCGATGCGGGCCGACCAGCGCGCGCCCGGCAGCGATGTCGCGGCCACGGCCTTCGGCAAGGGCAAGGGCCAGATCCTCGGGCTCGACCGTGCCTTCGGGGCCGGTCAGCGCAAGCTCGGCCGAAGGAAAGGCGCTGCCGGGGTCGGCGGCAAGGGCAATGCGGGCCATCGCGTCGCGGCGATGCCGGGTGATCATCTGCCCGGCCTCGGCCATCTGCGCTTCCAGGGCGGCATACCAGTGCGGGTCCGAGACCTGATCCTTGATCAGCCGGTTCCGGTCGCGCATCGCCTTGTCATAGCTGAGCGAATGCTCGGCATGTTCGGGATAGAACGACAGGGTCATCCGGTCGAGAAACCGGCGGCGCCCTTCGGCGGCCTCGATCCAGAGCCGGTCCATCGCCGGGACGAGCCAGAGGATGCGCAAGACCCGCCCAAGGCTGGCCTGTGTGGCCGCCTTGCCATCGATGCGGACCTGCCGCGGCTCACCCGGTTCGGCCCAGGTCTCAAGGTCATGCGCGGCGGTCAGGCCCTGAACGGTGGCGCTGACCTTCCAGCCGACCGGGTCGGGCCGCCGGGACAGATCCTCGGGAGCGGCGCGGCGGAGGCCCCGACCGGGGGAGAGGAGGGAGACGGCTTCCAGCACATTCGTCTTGCCCGCGCCGTTGGGTCCGACCAGGGCCACCGGACGTCCGTCGAAGGCCAGCCGGGTGGCCCGGTGACTGCGGAAATGCGCAAGCGCAAGGGTTTCGATCGCCAGACCGCCCACCCGGTATCCCTTTCAGTGCTCGGGGGTGGTCAGACCCGCATCGGCATGACGACATAGACGGCGGAAGCGTCATTGCCTTCACGCATCAGGGTGGGGTCGGCGGCGGTGTTGAACAGGAACACGGCATTCTCGCGGTCGACCTGGCTGGCGATTTCCAGGAGGTACTTGGCGTTGAAGCCGATCTCCAGCCGCTCATCGCCATAGGCCACGGCCAGTTCTTCCTCGGCGGCGCCGGAATCGGGCGAGTTCACCGACAGGATCAGCCGGTCCTCCTCCAGCGACAGTTTCACCGCGCGGGAGCGTTCGGAGGACACGGTGGCAACCCGGTCCACCGCCCTGGCGAATTCGGAGGCATCGACCTCAAGCTTGCGGGTGTTGCCGGTCGGGATCACGCGGGTGTAGTCGGGGAAAGTGCCGTCGATGACCTTGGAGGTCAGGGTGATGGCGGGGGTGGCAAAGCGGACCTTGGTCTCGGACACCGAAACGGCGATCTTGGCATCGTCGTCGTCCAAGAGTTTGCGGAGTTCCCCAACCGTCTTGCGGGGGACGATCACGCCGGGCATGTCGTCGGCCCCGTCCGGCAGGGGGGCGTCGATCCGCGCGAGGCGGTGGCCGTCGGTCGCGACGCAGCGCAGGACCTTGCCGCCGTCACCGGTCGAAACATGCATGTAGACGCCGTTCAGGTAGTAGCGGGTCTCTTCGGTCGAGATCGCGAATTTGGCCTTGTCGAAAAGACGCCGAAGCTCGGCCGCCCTGGCCGAGAAGTTGCAGGAATATTCGCTGCTGGCCATCACCGGGAAATCTTCCTTCGGCAGGGTCGCGAGGCTGAAGGTCGACCGGCCGGCGGTGATGGTCAGGCGGCCGGCGGCGCTGTCCTCGGACAGGTTGACGAGCGCGCCATCGGGCAGCTTGCGGACGATCTCGTGCAGCATGACGGCGGAGACGGTGGTCGATCCGGCGCGTTCGACCATGGCGTCGGCGTGGTCCACAACCTCGATGTCGAGATCGGTGGCGCGGAACGACACCTGCGCGCCTTCGGCTTCGATCAGCACGTTCGCAAGGATCGGAATGGTGTTGCGGCGTTCGACCACCGACTGGGCCTGAGCCAGCGCTTTCAGAAGCGTGGCGCGTTCGATCGAAAGTTTCATCTGATTTCCCCCTGTCGGCCCCCCAAAGAGACGACGAAACTGTCCGGTTTTCACCGGGTCACAACTGTTGGCGCGACTGTGCGGAGGATTCCGGGAACCGTCAAGGCCATGAACCGTCAAGACCGGCGCGGCGCTTACCCCTGCAGGAGCCGCCGGAGAAGCTGAAGATCGTCGGACAACTGGCTGTCGGTGGTCATCAACTCCTCGATCTTGCGGACACCGTGAATGATCGTGGTGTGATCCCGCCCGCCGAAGCGGCGACCGATTTCGGGCAGGGACCGGGGGGTCAGCTGCTTGGACAGATACATCGCCACCTGCCGGGGCCGGGCGATGTTGCGCAGGCGCTTCGGTCCGATCAGGTCCGAGAGGCGGATGTTGTAGTGTTCGGCCACCTTGCGCTGGATCTCCTCGATCGAAAGCTTGCGGTCCGAGGAGCGCAGGATGTCCGCGAGGCAGTCCTGGGCGAGGTCGAGGGTGATCTCGCGCCCGACCAGCGACGCAAAGGCGAAGAGCCGGGTCAGGGCGCCTTCCAGCACGCGGACGTTGGTGGTGATCCGGTGCGCGAGGAATTCCAGCACGCCATCCGCCAGGACCAGCCCGCGATACTGGCTGCGGTAGTGGTCGACCTTCTGCTGCAGGATGCCGAGGCGAAGCTCGTAGTCGGTGGGGTGCAGGTCGACGACCAGGCCGCATTGCAGGCGCGACTTGATCCGCTCTTCCAGGTCCTTGATTTCGCCGGGCGCACGGTCGGCGGAGATGACGATCTGCTTGTTCTGATCGACCAGGGCGTTGAAGGTGTGGAAGAATTCGTCCTGGGTGGAATCCTTTCCGGCGATGAACTGGACATCGTCGACCATCAGAACATCGACCGAGCGGAACAATTCCTTGAAATCCATGATCTGGCGGTCGCGCAGGGCCTGCACGAAGCGGTACATGAATTGTTCGGCAGAGAGGTAAAGGACGCGCAGCTCCGGCCGGCGCAGTTGCAGCTCATGCGCGATGGCATGCATCAGGTGCGTCTTGCCAAGACCGACGCCGCCGTACAGGAACAGCGGGTTGAAGGTGACCGGACCGCCCTCGGCCACCCGGCGGGCGGCGGCATGGGCAAGCTCGTTCGGCTTGCCGACGACGAAGCTGTCGAAGGTGAAGCGGGCATCCAGCGGCGCGCCCGGCAGATCGTCATCGGCAGCGCGGGCCTTGGCGAGGGATTTCGCGGGCGCCCTGGGCGCCGGACCCCGCGGCACGGCAGCCTCGCCGACCGCAAACTCGACACGGTCCACCGTCGCGCCGGTGCTGACCAGCTGGGTGCGGATATGGTCGGCGTAGTTGCGCTGGACCCAGTCGCCGAAGAAGATCGTCGGCACTTCAAAGCGTGCGACACCGTTCTTCAACTGCGACAGTTTCAGCGGTTCGATCCAGGTCACGTAGTTGTTCCGGCCCACGCGCTTGATCAGTTCTTCCCGCACCTGCCCCCAGGCTTCGTTCGTCATTCTTTGACCTGCCAATATCCCCGGATCGCTGGCATGATGCCGCGCCCGCCCTGTTCCTTCCTTGGCGAACCCCCTCGGCCAGGTTTCCGCTCACGGCAGCG
>JBIJDO010000311.1:0-3983 GCA_044344105.1 Tabrizicola sp. | reverse complement strand
CACCGCCCGAAGGATCGGCAGGCTGCACAGATGATCTCCGCCTCCGGTCAGGGGACGGATGCCTGCCGCCACGACGCGGGCATAGAATGCCTCCATCCGCGCCATGGTATCCAGCAGGTCGCCCGGATTGGGTGCCACGTCCCCCAGATCGGCGCAGCGCGCCAGGTCGAACGGTGCCACCCAGGTCGCCCCGTTCACCGCGCGGATCATGGTGGAGGCGTCCCGCAGCTGGCGCGGCCCGTGCCGGGGGCCGGGCCGGTTGGTCGTGCCCCCGTCCCAGGGCGCGCCGATCAGGCCGATCTCGACCTCGCCGAACCGCGGATGGTCGAACGGCACATGCGGCAGGCGCATGAAGGTCGGCACCCCGGCATAGCGCGGGACGTCAAGTCCCGATACCGGCTGAAAGAAGGCGTTCCCCATTCCCGTCCCCTGATTCCCGCGCGATCTGACCATCCGCGCCCCGTCCTGTCCGTCCCGCCCGCGACATCCTCCTGTGGAAAGCTGCCACCGCCGCACAGCGCCCCTTGACCCGACACCGCCGATCCCCCCTTATCGAAACAATCCCTGATCCGAGGAATGCGCCGATGTTCTCCAAGACCTCAGACCCGACCTCTGCCCCCCCTGCGCCATCCGTGCCGCGCCCTGCGGCGCCTGGCAGCAACTCGGCCCGCTCGGTTCTGGGAGCCGACCTGAAGATCACCGGCGAGATCGCCTCGACCGGATCGGTCGAGATCCTGGGCGAGATCGACGGCAACATCACGGCGAACGGGTTGATCATCGGCCAGGAAGGCCGGGTCAAGGGCTCGATCACCGCCCACACGGTCGAGGTGAAGGGCCGGCTCGACGGCAAGGTCACCTGCGAAACCTTCACGCTTCGGTCCTCGTCCACGGTCAAGGCCGACATCACCACGACCGGCATCGTGATCGAAAGCGGGGCGCAGATCGACGGCCGGTTCCTGAAGCCCAAGGGCTGACCGGGATGCCGGACAGCGCCACCGGGACCACGGCCGCGCCCCTGCGCTGCGAGGTGGCGGACGGCATCGCCCTGGTGACCCTTGCCGCGCCGAAGACCCTGAATGCGCTGTCGACCGCGATGCTGGCCGCAGTGTCCGCCACCTGCGACCGGCTGGCGCGGAACGATCAGGTCCGCGTCGTGATCCTGCGCGCCGAGGGCAAGGCCTTCTCGGCCGGGCACGATCTGAACGAGATGCAGAGCTACCGCCTGGACCGCGATGCCGGAGCGGCGCGGCTCCAGGCGCTTTTCGACCGCTGTGCCTTAGTCATGCAGCAGATCGTCGCCATGCCCCAGCCCGTGATTGCGGCCGTCCAGGGCGTGGCCACGGCAGCGGGGTGCCAGCTGGCCTGTTCCTGCGACCTGATCGTCGCCTCCAGGACCGCGCGCTTCGGCGTCAACGGCATCAGCATCGGCCTTTTCTGCGCGACCCCCGCCGTGGCCCTGTCGCGCCGCCTTGCCCCCGGTGCCGCGTTCGAGTTGCTGACGACCGGAGAATTCCTGTCGGCCGAACGGGCGCATGCCCTGGGCCTCGTCAACCGCCTGGCCGCGCCGGACGATCTTGATGCCGAAGCGCTGGCGCTTGCCCAAGGCATCGCGGCGAAGGACCCGGCAGCGATCCGGCTTGGCAAGCGCGCCTTTCAGGCCCAGCTTGGTCTGCCGCTGGACCGGGCCTACGCGACGGCCGGGCGCACCATGGTGGAAAACGCGCTGCTGCCGGACACGGCGGCGGCAATGCAGGCATTTATCGACCGGCGCCGGTAGGCGGGGTCTCAAGCCACCCTGCCCCGCACCAGAAGCGTCGCGATGGCCAAAGCCAGCAACGCCATGCCGAAGCAGCTGGCCACCACCAGATCGGGTCCCCCGATGGCCAGCATGAACGCTCCCAGCGCAGGGGCCGCAGCGCCCGCCAGGATCGGAGCCATCGCCACCGCACCGGACAGGATGCCAAAGCCGCTGCGGCCGAGAATCTCGGCGATCAGCACGGGGCGCAGGATCGACACCAGACCGACACCCGCCCCCTGCGCGATCGCGAAGGCGAAGATCAGCACCGGTGACAGGCCCGCCAGCCACAACAGCGCGCTCGCCACGACCATTCCCCCGAGCGACACCAGCGTTGCCCCGGCATTGCCGCGCCGCGCTTCACCGATCAGGAACAAAAGCCGCCCCGCGACCTGCGCCGGGCCGATGCAGGCCGCCGCCGCCGCCGCCAGAGCTGCGCTGGCCCCCCGGTCGGCAAAGAGGTCGAGCACATAGGTGATCAGGATGCCGTGGTTGAGATAGATCAGCCCGAAAGCCGCGGCGAGCGCCCAGAACGCCGGGCGACGCAGCGCCGCCTGCAGGACGCCGGGCGGGGTCGTCGGTGGCTCGCTGCCCAGCCGCGCCCGCCGCCGCAAGGCGCGCACCGCCCAAAGATTGCAGGGGACCGCCATGACCGTGACCCCGGCAAAGACCAGCATGCCGCCCTGGCCGCCGAACCGGTCTCCGACCCAGTGGCCCAGGGGAAAGGCCAGCGTACCGGCAAAGCCCGCCACCAGCGTGACCCGCGTGATCGCCTGTCGCGCGCCGTCACCCAGCCTGCGGGTGAGAAAGGCAAAGCAGGTCTCGTACAGGCTGCCCGCCTGCGCCACGCCGATCAGCGCCCAGGCCGCAAGCCAGCCTGCGGGCGTGGACACCACGCCGAGGCCCAGCGCCCCGACAGCCGCAAGAACCGGTCCCCAGACCAGCATTTCGCCGCCGAAACCCCGGTCGACCAGCCGCCCGGTCACGACCGTCAGGCTGGCCATGATCAGAAAGGCCAGCGTCGGCCCGAAGGCGAGCGTGGCCTTCGACCAGCCGGTTCCGGCCTCAAGATCGGGCAGCAGCGCCGGGAAGGCATAGTAGCTGCCCGCATAGACCAGCGTCTGGCCCAGGGACAGCAGCCAGACCGCACCGCCACCCCGGTCCACCGGGTCGCTCACACCCCGTAAATCTCGCCGAACTTCGCCTCAAGATAGTCCAGCAACGGCGCTTCGGTCGGCTCGAAGCCGCAGGCGCGCCGGACCAGGTCGCGCGGCTCGTAAAGCCCGCCATGGCGTTGCAGCCGGTCGTGCAGCCAGCCGGTCGCGGCGCTGACGTCGCCCCCGGCCATCTCGGCGTCCAGCCCCGGCAACTCGGCCCTAAGCGCCTTGACCAGACAGCCGGCATAGACATTGCCCAGCGTGTAGGTCGGGAAATAGCCGAACAGCCCGCAGGACCAATGCACGTCCTGCAGCATCCCGTTCGACGGCCTGTCGACGGCGACGCCAAAGTCGGCCAGGAACCGGTCGTTCCAAGCGGCTTCCAGATCGTCCACGTCAAGCTCGCCCCGGATCAGCGCCCGCTCCAGATCGAAGCGCAACATGATGTGCAGATTGTAGTGCACCTCATCCGCCTCGGTGCGGATGTATCCGGCATGGACCCGGTTGACCGCGCGGTAGAAGCCATCGGCATCGGTGATGCCGAAGGGTCCGAAGACCTCGCCCATCCGTCCGTAAAGCCAGCCGGTGAAGGCCCGGCTGCGCCCAAGCTGGTTTTCGTAGGACCGGCTCTGGCTTTCGTGGACGCCCATCGACACGCCCTGCCCGATGGGCGTCAGCAGATAGGCGGGATCAATGCTCTGCTCATAAGCGGCGTGACCGACTTCGTGGATCGTCGAGTAAAGGCAGTTGAACGGGTCGGTTTCCGACACCCGCGTCGTGATCCGCACATCATGGCCGCTGCCCGAGGAGAACGGATGCACCGCCAGATCGACCCGGCCTTTCGACCAGTCATAGCCGAAGACCGTCGCCAGTTCGCGGCTCAGCGCCAGCTGGCCCGCCGCTGCGAAGGTCCCGGCGATCCCCTTGGGGGCGGCGGCACCGAGGATCCTTTCGCGCAGCGCCACCAGCCGCGGGCGCATCGCAGCGAACATCTCGGCGATCGCCGCTCCGGTCATGCCGGGCTCGTAGTC
>JBIJDO010000067.1:0-10193 GCA_044344105.1 Tabrizicola sp. | reverse complement strand
AAAATCCTCACGCTCGATGTAAAGGTCGGCTGACTTGGTGATGTCGGTAAAGCGGCCCGCATCGGCGCCGCTGCCGTCCTCGTCGCCGACGCAGACATACCGGCGCAGAAGCGCGTCATCCACCGTGCCATAGCGGTGTTCGGTGCCGAGAAGCATCTCGAACTTGCGGCCCAGACGCGCCTGCGCCTTTTCGCGCATGGCAACAACCTGCAGGCGCAGCTTTTCAAGTTCCTCATCGGCTCCGGCGCGGGCGGCCAGCTGGCCGATGCGGCCGCCGTTCGACACCAGCTTTTCCCATTCGGCATTGTCGAAGAACTTGAACTTCGCCCGCACATTCAGTTCCGGCGAGGGCGTGTTGATGTGCAAGGAGGTCACGACCGAGGTCCAGGGGTTCACGTCGGTCGGCAACAGCCCCGGCGCACCGATCATCGCATTCAGAAGCGAGGTCTTGCCCGCCTTGATCTGACCGATCACGGTGACCGAGGGTTCAACCTCGCGCACCTGACTCATGATGCGGGTGACTTTCTTCGCGGTGTCGGGGTCCGCCATCGTCACGAAATCGCGCAGGACATCCTCGAACTGCCCGATTGCATCGGCAATCCGCCCCAGTCCCGGGAAGTTGCGTTTCAGCGCGACTTCAGGTTCCTGCGCGGGCGTACCGGCAAGCTCGTCAGCGTCTTCTGCAACTGCACCGAGTCCCATGATCACCTCATACCCGCGGGCTTGACCCATCTTGACTGCACGCACAACGGCACAAGCTTCCGCAATCATGTCATAAGTTTGGAAAGTGGTCCCAATTGGGCACTTTCTAGACGATTCTACGCTCACAATGGCGTCAGGCCGCGCGCAATGTTTCCATTTCGCGTCTGAGTTGCAAGATCAGTGTCAACGCATCATCTGCGGGGGCGTGACCCTTCTCCAACTGCATCAGAAGGATAAGGTCAAGCACTTCGCTCAGGTCATGATTGATTCGGCGCAGCTCCTCGGAGTGGCCCCGCGCGACGATTTCCATCACCTGTTCGGTTGTGTCCTTCGCGTGGTCCAGGATCGTATCGACCGGAACCTTCGCTTCAGGGTCGATCTCCTCGGAAAGGCTTGCCGACCGTGTCACGATCAGATCGATCGCGGCCTGAAGCAGCGTCGTTTCCACCGCCGGGGTGTCAACCGGAGCCGCTGGCGGTGCATCCGCCACTGCCCTTGCCGCGATGCGGGTGCGTTCGCGGCGCGGCGCTGTCGCATCTGCCGAGGACGGGCGCTCGCGTGCCATGATCGCGCGGGGCGAGAACTGCGATTCGCCAGCGGGAGGGCGTACCGCTGCCGCAGTGTCAGCCGGTGCTGCCACAGGCGCAGGCATGCGAGGCGGTGCCGGCAACCGTGACAGGGGTGCTGCCGGGGTTCGGACATCGGCCCGCGGGCGCTCTGGCGGCTCGGCAGGTTTCGTTCGCGTCTGCCGATCAAAAAGCCGCGGGCGCTCGACGGATCGTCTCTCTGCCGTTTCCGCGGACAGCGCTGCCAGTCGCCGGTCGGTTCCGGCATCGAACTCCGATCCCCCGGCGTCCTCTGTCGTCGGATCAACGTCTGCCTCCGGCCCGTCTGCGCCGACGCCTGCTGCACCCTCCTCGGATTCGGGTTCAGGTTCGACCAGGCCATCCTCTTCGCCCGGTTCTTCCGGCTCGGGCCAGGCCCGCAGCGCGGACAAGTCGGGTTGCAGATCTGCAGCGTCGCCCGTTGATGCGGCCTTCGCTTCGGCGGCGGCCTGTGCTGCATCCGGCATGGCCGCAACATTGGCAAGCATCCGTGCGACTTCGCCGTCATCCTGGGGGGTCTGCGTTGTCGGACGCGGTCGACGCACCGGCACCTGGGTCTGAACCGGTTCGGGCTCGGGCTCGGGCGGCGCCTCAAGGTCCGCTTTCGACTTCCAGGTCGAGCGCAGCGGAACCAGCGGAGCCGTGGCGGCATCGGTGCTGGACGCCACCCGCTTGATCCGGTCGGCGAAGCGACGCCGCGTTCCCGTTCCGGTATCGTCGCTTGCAGCAGGGTCGGGGTCTACGGCCTGGGCATCACCTGCCGTCCCGGTTGCCCCGGCATCCTCTGCGCGGATGTCCCTTGACCCCGCATCGCCCTTTTGCGGCGGCGCGTCGGTTCTTCCCTCTGCCTCGACAGGCCGGGAATCTGCCTCTTGACCGGTCGCCTTCTCCAGTTCGGGGACCGCGACCGCCGGACCGGTCTCTGCTGCCGGAGGTTCCGCCACCTCGGCTTCGGGTGGAGGGTTCCAGGCCGGTGCAGCGGGAACGTCCTCGCCGGGTTCGGCAAAGCGGCGCGCGACAAACTCGGTGGCTTCGGCATGGCGGGCAAGCAAAAGCTCGGCCGTGTCCATATCCGCACGACGGCCGGACTGCACCCGGGTCTTGATCGCGGAGATCACCGCAGAGGCCCCGCTGTCGCGGAAGAGGTCCCGGTTCACCGGACCGCCCGCAGGCATGGCGGCGCGGGCCTGCCGGGCGGAAATCGACAGGATCTGGCGAAACTCCTCACCGGCACGCAGTTCGACCCGGTTGTGCATGGCGGAAGCGGAGTCCCGGCTGCCCAGCAGGTCGACCTTGGTCAGGAACATGAAACTGTTGTCCTTCACCGCATCCGGCAGGCTCTCCCAGACGGCCTGCTCTTTGGGAAGGTACGAGGTGGTGCACCAGACCACGATATCTGCCCGCTTCGCCGCCCAGGTCGCGGCGCGTCGCTGCTCGGCCTCAAGCGGTCCGGCCGAGACTTCCAGAAGGCTGATCACCTTCAGGGCCGGCAGGTCCATTTCCAGCGTGACGAGCGCAGGTGCAAGCGACAGCACCTCGGCGAGGTCAAGACCTGGAACGGTGCGCGACGTGCCATCGGCCAGCGTGCAGATCATCCGGGCCTCGGTCCGGTGCTGCACGATCAAGGTTGGCAGCCGCAGCGTCTCCGGGACGACCGGGGCTCCGACCAGAAGGTTCAGGATCGACGACTTGCCGGACCCGGGCAAGCCGAGGAGCGCAACCCGCGCCGGTCGTTCCAGACGCTCGATCAGACGCTCGGCGGCTTCTGCCGGGCCTCCGGCTGGCAGGAGCCCACTGTCAAGCGCGCGGCCAAGCCGCTGGGCGACTGTCAGTTCTCCATCCGAGTTTGCCATGCGTTACTTTATGACGGTGACTCGCCTTGGCCGCAACCTCACCGGCGTCAAATCTTCCACCGGAAGTTGTGACCGGCTCTCCGGAACCGCTTCGATCACCGGTCTGGGCGCGCTCACCACTTTCGCAGCCGGGCTCACCGCAGGAATCGTGGCCGGCTTCGGGACCGGGTTCAAGAGATGTTCCGGTGCCACGGTTGTCAACCGCCGTGGCCGTGTGACGGCGACGGAGCGGCGTGGCGGGGTTTCGTCCTTGGGCCGTGCTGAGGCGTCGTTGACCTTGATGACGGTGAAGCTGATGTTGTCCTGATCGGGGTCGTCGAGGCGGCCGAGTTCCTGCAGCAGGCGCTCGGCGATCTCGGTCGAGCGGGCCTTGCGGGCCTTCTGTAGGACCTTCTCGATCTGGGCGTTCGGCAGGAACTGCAGCCCGTCCGAGGCGCAGACCACGATGTCGCCGGCGCGCAGCTCGTAGGGTTTCGCCGGGCAGTCGATCTTGGGGATCCGCGTGCCCATCAGCACCGAGATCAGGCAGTTGCGGTCCGGGTGGTTCGCCGCGACCTCGGGCTCCATCAGCCCCGACTTCACCATGAAGTCGATCTGGGGGGCCATCGAATGGTCCTCGTTCAGCTGGGTGAGCGTGCCGCCCCGGAACAGGAACAGGGGTGAGTCCCCGACCGAGATCCACCAGAGCCGGTTCTCGACCAGCGCGGGCACGACGAGGGTTGCGCCCATGCCTTCGGTCTCGGGGTGGGTGCGGGTGTGCTGGCGCAGCGTCTCGTTCGCAAGATCGGCCACCTGGCGCAGGATCTCGGGCGCGCGGGCCTCGAACGCCCCGACATCGGCGAAGTGGAACTTCAGCTCGCTGAACACCTCGGTCAGGACGATCTTGCTGGCCACGTCGCCTGCCGCATGGCCCCCCATCCCGTCGGCCAGCACCACGAAGCCCGCCTCGGCCCCGACCGGAAAGTCGGCCGTGATCGCGTCTTCCTGGTAGTCCCGCGCCCCCTGGCTGATGCCCGAGGCCACGTCGTAGCGTGGCTCACGCGATCGCCATATCATGCCCGTCTCCCTCGGCCTCCACCGATGACCAGTTGAACGACGGCGTGCAGAGCACCTTCAGCACCAGCGTCGTCTCGCCGATCTGGATCTCGTCCCCGTCGCCGGCCACTTCCGTCGACAACAGGGGCTTGCCGTTCAGACGCACCAGGTTCGACTTGCCGCCGTGCCCGACATGAAACTGGTGCGACACCGGATCATAGGCAATCGCCGCATGGTTCTGACGCGAAATCGCCATGTCGCCGTAGTCGAGGGCAACCGTCTGATCCGAATTCCGGCCGATCTGCGAGACGCCCTGGCTCAGCGCGAAGGATGCGCCTTTTCCCGGACCGTCCTTGACCACCAGCCAGCCGGCCGGGAACATCACATAGCCCTTGCCCGGCGCAACCGGTGCCGCCACCATCGGCGTGATTTCCATGCCTTCGAACAGGGGAACGACCGAAGCGGGCTGCGCGTCAAAGCCAAGGACGCGGGTCTTGGTGCGGGTCGGGCGACGCGGTTCGGGGCTGACCGGGGCGGGCGCTGCTTCGGGTGCTGCCGCCCGGGCCGGACCCGTCTCTTCCAGGTCCCAGATGCTGACCGGAGCCGGGGCGACGCCTTCCGGCAGCGGGGCCTTCACCTTGACCACGCGGCTGGGGCGCGCAACCGGAATGTCCGAAGCGACCTCCGGCTCGGGGGCCGGTGCCTGCGGCACCGCCGCGGCCAGTGCCTGGCGCAGACGCTTGACCTCAAGCTCGGCCAGCGCGGCCATCACCGGGTCGGGACCAGCTTCTAACGCAGCCGTGGTGCGTGCCGGTTCCTCGGTCTCGCCAAAGAGTGAGCGAAGGATTTTCAAGGCTTGTTCTCCCCGTCTAGTATTTCCGCTGCGCAGCCCTAACCGGACACCCCCAGCCGGAACTCTGCATCCATTGTACTGGCACCACGACGAATTACAAAACCGTAAGTTGAAACACCTTTGCCGAACTCGCGCTGCAAGATGTCCCGCAAGGCCGTTGGCGTCCCCAGGGTCTCTCCAGAGGCGGCGTAGACCAGAAGCACATCGCCCGGCTTCATGGTGGTTTCGACCGAAGCCGGAACCTCGGCGACGACAGTCTGCGTCCCGGTGCCGGTCTCGCGCATCTCGAAGGCAAGCCCGCTTGGCAGACGCAGGGTGTTGGTGACGGCCAGCACCGGCTGCGCCGCCGCCTTGCCTGCATCTGCCGCTGGCAAGCCAAGCGCTTCAGGTGCCGCTGCCCGACGGTCCAGACCGGCGGGAAGCGCCAGAAGCCCGGACAACAGAAGCACCGCTGCCGTCGACGACAGCAGAAAGTCCCGCGGTCCGCGCACCACGATCAGGGAAGGCGACGGCGGTTCCGCAGGGGCATCGGCCGTCCTGGTCCAGGCGACGGGGTCCGGATGCGCGGCCCCGACGGCCCCGACGTCCCGCTTCGGCAGGGCCACCGGCATCGCTTTCGCAGGCGCGACCATGTCGCCCAGCATCGCCTTCCACTCGGCGACCGACTGCAGCCGGTCGCGCGGAAAGATCGACATCGCCTTGTCGATCGCCTGCAGGAACACCGGCGGATAGGCCCGGAACCGACCGGCGAGCGGGCGCAGCGGATCACCCTCGCCCCCGGCAATGGCCGACAGCCGTTCCTGCGAGGTCTTCGGCGTTTCCTGCGTGATCAGGTGATAGAAGCTTGCGCCCAGGGCATAAAGGTCGCTGAACGCCGCCTGCGCGCTGCCGCTGACATAGAATTCCTGCGGCGAATAGCCGTCCTTCACCACCCGCAGGCCGCTCAGGGCGCGGCTCTTCCGGGTCACTTCCTTCCGCGAGGCGCCGAAGTCGATCAGCACCGGCAGACCGGTCGCTTCGTTCAGGATGATGTTGTCGGGCGAGATGTCGCGGTGCAGCAGGCCCTTGGAATGCACGTATCCCAGCGCATCAAGCACATGCCCGAGATGGTTGATGATCTCTTTCGCGGTCAGGGGGCGCGCCGTGCCTTCGACGGTCTGCAGCAGGTCGGGCCCCTTGATGAAATCCATCGCGATGTAGGCGGTGTCGTTCTCTTGGAAGACCTGGTGCACCTTGACGATGCCCGGATGGTCCAGCGCGGCCAGATTGTGGGCTTCCTGCACGAAGAGCCGGACGACGGACTGGAACTCCTCTTGCCGGGCGCGGGTGCGCGGGCCCACGGCGGCGTCGATCCGGCGGCAGAACGAGCTTGGGAAACACTCCTTGATCACCACCTGGCGATCCAGCGAGTTGCGGGCGGTGTAGACGATCCCGAAGCCGCCGCTGTTCAGGAACGACTCGACCCGGTACTGCCCCGACATAAGCCTGGTTCCCGGCTGAAGCTCATCGACGTCGCTTTCGACGCCGACCGGATCGATTTTCAAGGCAGCAGCGGTCATGCCGGTACCCATTCCTCCGCCACTCCTATCCCCAAGGGAGTCTGCGGCCTGTTAAGCACTACCTAGGGAGTACGGCCAAAACGTGATGCCCCGACGTTCCTTTTTCGCCACAATGGCACAACCTCTCCGTGCAGAAGACCTGTCTCCAACTGCCGCAAAACCCGCTGTTTCTGCTTCCAGTTGCGCATTGACGGCATCTTGACCCCCAAATGGTCACGAATTGCGCGACAATGATGTCTCGACCCTTGCCCAATTTCTGCCACAGGACTGACGGAACGCCCCCCGCCCGGACCTGATTTGTGACCCTGGAAGGGACCGCCGATTCTGTGCCCCGGACTTGCCCTTTCGGCCGCCGCGTGACAGGACAGGCCATGCTTGCGATCTTCCTGAAGACCCTGCCCTTCTTCGCGCTGATCGGGGTCGGCTATCTCGCCGGGCGGACCCGGTTCTTCAGTGAAGAGGCCACCGCCTATCTCACCCGCTTCGTGTTCTATTTCGCCCTGTCGGGCATGCTGTTCGGCTTTGCCGCCAATCTGGACGTGGCGGCGATCTTCAGCTGGCCCTTCGTCTTCGCCTATCTCTCGGGAACCGGCGCGATCTGGCTGGTGGTCGCGACCGTGGCGCTGGCGCGCGGGACAAGCCGTGAGGAGGCGGTGTTCGAGGCGCATACCGGGGTGATCGGCAATGTCGGGTTCCTTGGCATTCCGATGCTGTCGCTGCTTCTGGGGCCAGAGGCCGTGGGGCCGGTGCTCCTTGTGCTGGCGGTCGATCTGATCGTCTTTTCGTCCCTTCTGACCATGGCGGTGACCGGCCTGCGGGCCGGGCGGGTCAATGCCCGGACCTTCGGCATCCTTGCCCTTGGCCTTGCGAAGAATCCGATGATCGTGTCGGTCATCCTCGGCATCCTCTGGGGGGCGACCGGTCTGGCGCTGCCCGGACCGGTCAACGAATTCATGACGCTGCTCGGGGCGGCCGCCACGCCCTGCGCGCTTTTTGCCATCGGCGCCTCGCTGGCCGGACGCTCGGCCGAGCGGGTCGAGGTTGCCGCCTGGCTGTCCTTTGCCAAGCTTGCCCTGCATCCCGCCGCCGTCGCGCTGGCCTGCTGGGCGCTCGGGGTCGGCGGCTTTGCGGCGGGCGTCATGATCGCCGCCGCCGCCCTGCCGGTCGCGGGCAACGTCTTCATCCTGGCGCAGCATTACGGGGTTGCGCCGCAACGGGTATCCACCGCGATCCTTCTGTCCACGGCGGCCTCGGTGCTGACGGTGACGGCGGTGATCGCGCTGATCAGCCAGGGGGGCTATACGTGAAAACCGTCTCGGAAAACCGCGCGTTCGGCGGGGTGCAGGGGGT
Source organism: Tabrizicola sp. (assembly GCA_044344105.1). Taxonomy (GTDB): domain Bacteria; phylum Pseudomonadota; class Alphaproteobacteria; order Rhodobacterales; family Rhodobacteraceae; genus Tabrizicola. The sequence goes on along the minus strand of JBIJDO010000067.1, from coordinate 2,236 downwards.
CTACACCCATGCCTCGACCGCTTGCCGCTGTGACATGACCTTCGGGCTTTTCCTGCCGCGCGAGGCCGAGGACGGGCCGGTTCCGCTTCTGTGGTTCCTGTCCGGACTGACCTGCACGCATGAGAACGCGATGATCAAGGCCGGGGCACAGCGCTGGGCCGCCGAGGCAGGCATCGCGCTCTGCTTCCCGGACACCTCACCCCGTGGCGAAGGCGTCGCCAACGACGCCGACTTCGCGCTGGGGCAGGGCGCGGGGTTCTACGTCAACGCCACCCAGGCCCCCTGGGCCCCGCATTTCCGGATGTGGGACTATGTGACCGAAGACTTGCCGCGGCTCTTGTTCGATGCCTTCCCTCTTGCGGAAGAGGCGCAGGGCATCACCGGCCATTCGATGGGCGGCCACGGTGCCCTGACCATCGCGATGAGCTTTCCGGGCCGCTTCCGGTCGGTCTCGGCCTTCGCTCCGATCTGCAACCCGACGGCAAGCGACTGGGGGCGTCCGCAATTCTCCGCCTATCTCGGGAAAGACGAATCGTCCTGGGCGGCACATGATGCCACTCTTCTGATGCGGCGCCGGGGGTTCGACGGGCCGGTGCTGGTCGACCAGGGGACCTCCGACCAGTTTCTCGACAAGCTCCGCCCCGAGGCGCTGGCCGAAGCGATGGCCGGGATGCGGCAGGGAGGCACGTTCCGGATGCAGAAGGGCTATGACCACAGTTATTTCTTCGTCTCGACCTTCATCGAGGACCATGTGTCCTTCCACGCCGGGGCTTTCCTGGGCTAAGGCGCTGGCGCTGGCCTGTCTTCTGGCCGCACCGATCCCGGTCGCGGCAAGTCCTGCTGACACGGTGCTGGCATCGATCAACGCGGCGCGGGCAAAGGCCGGATGCAAGCCGTTGCGCTTTGATGCAAGGTTGATGGCGGCGGCGAAAAGCCATGCCCGCGCCATGGCCGAACAGAACTTCTTCGGCCATTCCGGGCGGGACGGCAGCCGCTTCCCCGCACGGCTCCAGAGACAGGGCTACGCCTACCGGACTGCTGCGGAAAACATCGCCGCCGGCCAGACATCTGCCGGCGCGGTGGTGAAAAGCTGGCTGCAAAGCGCCGGCCACCGTCGCAACATCCTGAACTGCCGGATGGTCGACACCGGCATCGCCGTGGTCTACCAGGCCGACGACAAACCCCTGCGCGGCAGCCGCTATCCGTTGCGCTACTACTGGGTGCAGGTTTTCGCCGCTCCCTAGCTGCCGTGCGGCGTGCCGACTTATGGTCCTCCTGTCTTGAAGCTGTGACCGACCATCGCCATCTTCCCGTATTGGGTAGGGACAAGATGACGCGCGGCGAGCGGAGGTTTGAGCGGCAGTTCAAGGTGCTGGAACGCCTGTTTCCGCCATTGCGTGGCCCGATGTCGACCCTGCGCCGCAACAGCTGGTTCCCGATCCGCTTTCCCTTGGCTCTGCTTCTCATCGCGGGCGGGCTTCTGTCCTTCCTGCCTGTGCTCGGCATCTGGATGCTGCCCTTCGGTCTTCTCCTCCTGGCCGTCGACCTCCCGGTCCTGCGCGGCCCGATCTCGGTGTTCCTGATCCGGGGCCGCCGCTGGGCCAAACGCTGGTTCCGACGCTGGCGGCGCTGGCGCGGCTAGGCCTGGTCGTCGACCGACAGCTCCTGTTCGAGGAACCGCTCGAAGGCATCTAGGTCCAGGGGATCGACCTGACCGAACCCCCGCATCCAGACCAAAGCCCCCCGCATCGCCTCGGGTTCCAGCTTGCACCAGATCACCCGGCCCCGCTTCTCGCGGCTGATCAACCCGGCGTCGGACAGGACCGCCAGATGCTTGGAAATCGCGGCGAGGCTCATCGAGAACGGCTCGGCCACATCGGTCACCGCCATGTCGTCTTCCAGAAGCATGGCCAGGATCGCCCGCCGGGTCGGGTCGGCAAGTGCGGCAAAGACGGTGTCCAGAGAGTGGGTCATCCGCCGGTTATCCCGCGACCCCCCGCAATCGTCAACCGAAGGGTTGAATATGCGCATCTGCGCGGACGTGCTGTTTTCCGCCCGGTGCGCCAGCAAATGCCATCATATACAATAGCTTATCCGATCCACGCCGTGCTTGACTCTGGCCTCCTCGCTCCGTAGAACCGCGGCGACTGTGAAGGGGCTTGGCAGATGGCGTCCGAACCCGATCCCGACCGGCTGCGTCAGCTTGAGGCGCGGCTTCAGTCGGTGAAGGCCAAGG
>JBIJDO010000358.1:0-3567 GCA_044344105.1 Tabrizicola sp. | reverse complement strand
ACCGCCGCCACAGACCAACACGGCCAAAGGGTTCTCGCAAGGCGAGGTGGCCTGGAGGATGGTGATCGAGCTGGCGACCGGCATCATGCTGGGATCGGCCATCGGTTACGGGCTGGACGTGCTTTTCGGCACGCTGCCGATCTTCCTGATCGTCTTCTCGCTTCTCGGCTTTGCCGCAGGCATCCGCACGATGCTTGGCACGGCGCGTGAACTGGGCAAGACGAAGGCGGCCCCGGCCGCGAAGGACGAAGGAAGCTGACGATGGCAATCGACGGAGAAAAGGCCGAGGGCGGGCTGAAGATCGAGCCGATGGAGCAGTTCACCGTCAAGCCCCTGTTCGGCGACGGCCCCATCGAATGGTACACGCCCACCAACGTCACCCTCTGGATGGGGATCGCCATCCTCTGCATCGTGGCGCTGCTGGTCCTGGCCACCCGCCGCCGCGCCATCGTCCCCTCGCGCGGGCAGTCGGTGGCCGAGATGCTCTACGGCTTCATCCACAAGATGGTCGAGGACGTGGCGGGGCACGAGGGCCTGAAATTCTTCCCCTATGTCATGACGCTGTTCATGTTCGTCTTCCTGTCGAACCTCCTCGGCCTCATTCCCGCGTCCTTCTCCACCACTTCGCAGATCGCCGTCACCGGGGTGCTGGCGCTCTTGGTGTTCTTGACCGTCACGCTGGTCGGCTTCTGGCGCAAGGGCATCGGCTTTCTGGGCATGTTCTGGGTGTCCTCGGCCCCGCTGGTGCTGCGCCCGATCCTGGCGCTGATCGAGGTCATCTCCTATTTCGTGCGGCCGCTCAGCCACTCCATCCGTCTTGGCGGCAACCTTATGGCCGGTCACGCCGTGATCAAGGTCTTCGCGGGCTTTGCCGGCGTGATGGGCGTGGCCTCGGTCGTGCCGATCGCCGCGATCACCGCGATCTACGGGCTGGAACTGCTGGTCGCGGCGGTCCAGGCCTATGTCTTCACCATTCTGACCTGCGTGTATCTGCGCGACGCCGTCGGCGACGCACACCACTAGGGTCCGGACAACCAACCGTCAGCATTCCAAAGGAGAGACATCATGGAAGGCGATATCGCAGAAATGGGCAAGTTCATCGGCGCCGGTCTGGCCACGATGGGTCTGGGCGGCGCCGGCATCGGCGTGGGCCACATTGCCGGCAACTTCCTGTCGGGTGCCCTGCGCAACCCGTCGGCGGCCCCCGGCCAGATGGCCAACCTCTTCGTCGGCATCGCCTTCGCCGAAGCGCTCGGGATCTTCTCGTTCCTGATCGCGCTTCTGCTGATGTTCGCCGTCTGATCTCTCGAACCTGACGTTCGGGCCAGGCAGCAGTCTGGCCCAGGTTCCGCGGGTCTAGGAGAGACGCGATGGCGATGGATGCAACTGCCGAGGCGGAAAAGGCCGGGGGGATGCCCCAGCTCGATTTTTCGACCTGGCCGAACCAGATCTTCTGGCTTCTGGTCACGCTTGTCGTGATCTACCTCGTGCTGTCGAGGGTCGCCCTGCCCCGCATCGCGGCGGTGCTGGCCGACCGGAAAGGCACGATCACCAACGACCTTGCCGCCGCCGAAGAGCTGAAGGCAAAGGCCGTCGCCGCCGAAAAGGCCTACCAGGACGCGCTGGCCAATGCCCGGACCGAAGCGGCCAAGATCGTGGCGCAGGCCAAGGCCGAGATCCAGAAGGATCTCGACGCCGCCACCGTCCGGGCCGATGCCGAGATCGCTGCCAAGGCGGCGGAATCGGAGAGGTCGATCGCCGAGATCCGCGACGGTGCCGCCCAGGCGGTGGCCGAAGTCGCCCGCGACGTGGCTGGCGAACTGGTTGCCGCCCTCGGTGCGGGCGCGGACGCAAAGACGGTGACGGCTGCCGTCGCCGCCCGGCTGAAAGGGTAGGACGATGAAGAAGCTTGCCATCCTGCTTGCCCTGCCGGCCACGCCGGTCCTCGCGGCCGAAGGCCCGTTCTTTTCGCTGCGCAACTCGGAATTCGTGGTCATCCTCGCCTTCATTGCCTTCGTGGCGCTGCTGGTCTACCTCAAGGTTCCGGCCAGGCTGACCGGGATGCTTGACGCCCGCGCGGCGGCGATCAAGGCCGAGCTCGACGAGGCCCGTGCCCTGCGCGAAGAGGCGAAGTCGATCCTCGCGACCTACGAACGTCGTCAGAAGGAAGTGCAGGAACAGGCCGACCGCATCGTCGCGCAAGCGAAGGACGAGGCGATGGCCGCCGCAGCCCAGGCCAAGGCCGACCTCAAGACCGCCATCGCGCGCCGTCTCGCCTCGGCGACCGACCAGATCGCCTCGGCCGAAGCCGCTGCGATCCGCCAGGTCCGCGAACAGGCGGTGTCGGTGGCCGTCGCGGCGGCAGGGGATGTGCTGTCGAAGCAGATGACGGCAGACGCCGCGTCGTCCTCCATCGACGATGCCATCGCCCAGGTCGAAGCCCGCCTGCACTGAGCGGTCGCAGATTTCGGGAACCGGCGGTCCATGCGGCCGCCGTTTTCATTTGCCCTACCGGCTGGCCTCGTGCTCCAGCCGCTGGCGGGCGATGGCCTCGTGCTTTTCGGCCTTCATCTGGTCCTGGAACGCCTGTTCGACGTAGTCCATGTGCCGCGCCACCGCCGCTTTGGCCCCATCCGGGTCCCGGTTCTGGATCGCCGCATTGATCATCCGGTGCTGGTCCAGAAGCTGATCCCGCGTCACCCGGTTCCGGAACATGACCTGCCGGTTGTAGAACACCCCCTGCCGAAGCAGGTCGAACATCGACCGCAGCATGTGCAGCATGATCACGTTGTGGCTCGCCTCGATGATCGCCATGTGGAACTCGGCGTCCAGCTGCGCTTCGTCGGACGGGTCGCGCTTCAGATGCGCGGCCTCCATCTTCCGGAAGATCGTGTCGATGACCCTGAGGTCGGTCTCTGACCCCAGCCGCGCCGCGCGTTCGGCCGCCATCCCCTCCAGGTCGCGGCGAAACGCCAGATAGTCGACCACCGCTTCGTCATGGCTGGCGAAAAGCTGCGTCAGCGCCGGCGAAAACGCCGACCCCAGCACATCGGCGACAAAGATGCCCGACCCGGCCCGGCTGACCAGAAGTCCGCGTTCCCCAAGATCGCCGATGGCATCGCGCAGCGAAGGCCGCGAGACCCCCAGCTTTTCCGCCATGTCGCGTTCCGACGGCAGCCGTTCGCCGGGCCGCAGGATGCCGCGCAGGATCAGCTGCTCGATCTGGCGGACCACGGACTGCGACAGCTTTTCGGGAGTGACTTTCAGGAACGGCATTGCACCCTCGCGATTGGTCCAGAAATATGACCGATTTCCGAAAGTCACAACGAAAAAGGGGCCAGGATCGACCCGGCCCCTTCCCCATTCCAGCAAGGTTCCTAGCGAGTCGGGCGGATGAAGATCTCGACCCGGCGGTTCTGGGCGCGGCCCTGCGGCGTCAGGTTCGACGCGATCGGCGCATCCTCGCCCCGGCCGAAGGCGGCCACGCGGGACCCCGGGACGCCGCTTTCGCGCAGGATCTGCGCCACCGACACCGCGCGGCGCTGCGACAGGTCCTGGTTGTAGGCC
>JBIJDO010000379.1:0-3289 GCA_044344105.1 Tabrizicola sp. | reverse complement strand
ACGGGAGCGGTGCTTTGCCAACGATCTGATCATGCGGGCGGTGGGGGACCGGATGATCATCGCGCCGCCCTTGACGATCACGACGGCGGAGATCGATGTGCTGGTCGAGCGGGCGCGGAAGAGCCTGGACGAAAGCTATGCCGGGCTGAAAGCTGACGGGCTGGTCGCCTGAGATCAAACCTGCCCACGCGTGGGCAGGTTTTCAGCCCCTGCTTTATCAAGGGGTTGGCTGTGGGCGTTCACCTGTTGGAAAGGGTTTGACTCCTGGCCTCCCAAGGTGCCGGGGCAGATTGCCCACCCTGCGACGGGGGCCGCGGGGTGCCTTGAGTTTGCCGGTGGACGCCCGTAAACCTTGGGGACAACGGAAGGACCGCCGCCATGCGCATTCACAGTGATCTGGCCGACACCATCGGCAACACGCCGCTTCTGAAGCTGAAGAAGGCCTCCGAGATCACCGGCTGCACGATCCTGGGCAAGGCCGAGTTCATGAACCCCGGACAGTCGGTCAAGGACCGGGCCGCGCTTTACATCATCAAGGATGCCATCACGAAGGGGCAGCTGAAACCGGGCGGCACGATTGTCGAGGGGACGGCGGGCAATACCGGGATTGGCCTCGCGCTGGTCGGCGCGTCGATGGGGTTCCGCACCGTCATCGTGATCCCCGAGACGCAGAGCCAGGAAAAAAAGGACATGCTGCGGCTCGCCGGAGCCGAGCTGGTGCAGGTTCCCGCCGCCCCCTACCGCAACCCCAACAACTATGTCCGCTATTCCGGGCGGCTGGCCGAGGCCCTGGCGAAGTCCGAGCCGAACGGCGCGATCTGGGCCAACCAGTTCGACAACGTGGCGAACCGGCAGGCGCATGTCGAGACCACGGGACCGGAAATCTGGGAAGAGACCGGCGGCAAGGTCGACGGCTTCATCTGTGCGGTCGGGTCGGGCGGCACGCTGGCCGGCGTGGCCGAGGCCTTGCAGCCGAAGGGCGTGAAGATCGGCCTTGCCGACCCGGAAGGGGCGGCACTGCATGCCTTCTACACCACGGGCAAGCTGGAAAGTCCCGGCACCTCGATCACCGAAGGCATCGGCCAGGGCCGGATCACCGCGAACCTGGAAGGCTTCACCCCGGATTTCAGCTACCGCATCCCCGATGCCGAGGCGCTGCCGATCGTCTTCGACCTTCTGACCGACGAGGGGCTGTGCATGGGCGGCTCTACCGGCATCAACATCGCCGGGGCGATCCGCATGGCGCGCGAGATGGGGCCGGGCAAGACCATCGTCACCATCCTTTGCGACTATGGCAGCCGGTATCAGTCCAAGGTCTACAACCCCACATTCCTGCGGGAAAAGGGCCTGCCGGTGCCGGACTGGCTGGACCGCGCCGCCCGGCAGATACCGACGGTCTTCGAGGACGCATGAGGCGGACCCTCCTCTGGCTGGGACTGGCGCTGGCGGTTGCCGTCGGGCCTGTCCGGGCACAGGAGCTTCCCGAAGCGCTGCCTGCATCGCAAGCGGAACCGGACGCAGGCGGGATCGAAGTCGACTATCGGCTCTGGGAGCAGATGGCCGAGCGGGCGGAAGCCGAGATCGGCAACCGCAACACGGCCACCGACCGGATCGAGGAGATCAGGGGACAGCTTGCGCAGTGGCGGGCAGCACTTCTGACCGCGCAGACGGCGAATTCGGCCCGGATCGCCACGGTCAACCAGCAGATTGCCGCGCTGGGGCCTGCGCCTGCGGAAGGCCAGACCGAGGCCGAGGAAATCTCCAGCCGCCGTCAGGCCTTGGCCCAGCAGCTGGTGCGGCTGCAGGCACCGGGGATCGCGGCGGAGGAAGCCTATCAGCGGGCCGACGGGCTGATCCGCGAGATCGACCGCACCTTGCGCGAACGGCAGGCGGACGAGCTCCTCCAGCTTTGGCCCTCGCCCCTGAACCCCGGCAACTGGCCCGAGGCCGCCATCGGCTTTTCCGACACGGTGCTGCGGCTTTGGGACGAAGGGGCCGAGGCCTGGGAGGACCGTACCGCGCGGGCCGCGTTCTTCGACAATCTGCCGCTGATCCTGGTGCTGTTCGGCGTGGCGCTGGCGCTGGTCGTCTATGTCCGGCGCTGGGTGGAACGCTTTGCCGAGCGGCTGCAATCGGGCGCGTCGGTGCGCGGGCGCAAGGTCTGGTCGCTTCTGGCGTCGCTGGGCGAGATCATCCTGCCGACCCTTGGCATGGTCGCGCTGGCGACGGCCCTGATCGCCAGCGGGATGTTGGGCGAGGTGGGGCGCAGGGTCGTGGCCGCCCTGCCGCTGATGGGGTTCGTGATCTTTGCCGCCGCCTGGCTGGGCGCACGGGCCTTCCCGCGGGTTCAGGGCGAAGGCGCGGTCCTGCCGATGCCGCCCGAGCGGCGGGCGGAAGGGCGGTTCCTGTCGGTCCTGATGGGGCTGGTGCTGGCCGCCGAGATGCTGCGCGCGGCGGCGATGGACGCGCAGGCCTATTCCGACGCGACGACGGCGGTGATGACCTTCCCGATCCTCTTGACCGCCGGGCTGATCCTGATGCGGACCGGTCGGGTGCTGCGCCTTGCCCGCGACACCGACGACAAGAGCTATGTCCTGCGTCTGTTGCTGCTGGTGTCGCGCGGGCTGACGGCCATCGGCGTCATCGCCCCGGTGCTGGCGGGGTTCGGCTATGTGCAGGCCGCGACCGCGCTGATCTTTCCGGCGATCCTGTCGCTGGGTCTGGTCACGCTGCTGTTCATCCTGCAGCGGCTGATCGGCGACATCTGGGCGCTGGTCCTGAAGACCGAGGACGGGGCCGCGGACACCCTGGTGCCGGTCCTTGCCGGGTTCGCGATGACGATTGCCTCGCTGCCGGTCTTTGCGCTGATCTGGGGGGCGCGGTTCTCTGACCTGACCGAGCTTTGGACCCGGTTCACCGAAGGGTTCTCGCTGGGGGGGGCGACGATCTCGCCCACCGACTTCATGATCTTCGCGGTGGTGTTCGTCATCGGCTATCTGGTGACGCGGCTTTTCCAGGGGGCGCTGCGCACGACGATCCTGCCGAAGACGAGGATGGATCAGGGCGGGCAGACGGCGCTGGTGGCGGGGGTCGGCTATGTCGGGATCTTCCTGGCAGCCCTGGTCGCGATCAATGCGGCCGGGATCGACCTGTCGGGCCTTGCCATCGTTGCGGGGGCGCTGTCGGTCGGCATCGGGTTCGGTCTGCAGACCATCGTGTCGAACTTCGTTTCGGGCATCATCCTGCTTGTCGAGCGTCCGGTGAGCGAGGGCGACTGGATCGAGGTCGG
>JBIJDO010000306.1:0-4080 GCA_044344105.1 Tabrizicola sp. | reverse complement strand
ACAAGGTTGACCGAAATGGCCAGCGCGGCGATTGCGGCGGCAGGCAGAAGTGCTGCCGACTTGCCATAGATCAGCCCGTCCTTGTTCTCCTTGACCATTCCGCCCCAGTCGGCCAAGGGCGGCTGCACGCCAAGGCCCAGGAACGACAGGGTCGAGATGAAGAGAACCGCAAAGATGAAGCGCAGGCCGAACTCCGCGACCAAGGGCGACAGGGCATTCGGCAGGATTTCGCGGAAGATCACCCAAGCCCCCTTCTCGCCGCGCAGCTTTGCGGCTTCGACATAGTCCATCACCGCTATGTCGACCGCGACGGCACGCGACAGGCGGAAGACGCGGGTGCTGTCCAGAATGCCCATGACCAGAATCAGCACGGTCAGGTTCAGCGGCAGGACCGACAGCATCACAAGGGCCACGATCAGGGACGGGACCGCCATCACCAGATCGACCACGCGCGACAAAAGCTGGTCGATCCACCCGCCCTTCACCGCCGCAAGAAAGCCCAGGAACGCCCCGAGCGAGAAGGCAAGGACCGATGAGGCAAGCGCCACGAAGATCGTGATCTGCGCCCCGTGGATCAGGCGCGACAGGATGTCCCGGCCGATGGTGTCGGTGCCAAGCCAGAACTTGGGCGACGGGGCCTCCCATTGCCCACCCGAGACATCCTCAAGCGGATAGGGCGCGATCCACTGCGCGAAGATCGCGACGAAGAGGAAGACGGCGGTGAAGACAAGGCCGACAAGGGCGGAGACCGGCAGCCTCATTTCGGGTGCCTCAGACGCGGATTGGCCAGGATGCCGATGACATCGGCCAGCATGTTGAGAAAGATGTAGACGGCGGCAAAGATCAGGCCGACCGCCTGCACCACGGGAAGGTCACGCTTGGTGACATGGTCGACCAGATACTGGCCAAGGGCGTTGTAGCCGAAGACCACCTCGACCACCACGACACCCACGACCAGATAGGCCAGGTTCAGCATCACCACGCTGACCACCGGCGCGATGGCATTCGGAAAGGCGTGACGCCAGATGATGGTCATCGGCGTGAGACCCTTCAACTCGGCGGTTTCGATGTAGGCCGATTGCATGACGTTCAGGATCGCGGCGCGGGTCATCCGCATCATGTGCGCAAGGACGACCAGCACGAGGACGATCACCGGCAGCGCGATGGCGTTCAGCTTGGCCCAGAAGCTCATGCCGGGAAACACCATGGCGCCCGGCTGGAAGATCGGGATCAGCTGGGTGAAGAGGTAGATCACGAAATAGGCCGCGACGAATTCGGGCAGCGAGATCGTGGTCAGCGTGACGCCTGAGATCAGCTTGTCCGGCCAGCGCCCGGCATAGCGCGCGGCGATCAGGCCAAGGAGGATGGCAAGGGGCACCGCGATGACGGCGGCGCATCCGGCGAGGAAGAGCGTGTTCCCCAGCCGCTGGCCGATCGCCTGTGCGATGTCCACGCCATTGGTCAGCGCGGTGCCAAGATCACCGGTCAGGACGCCGCCCAGCCACTGGAAATAGCGCGTCAGCGGCGGCTGGTTCAGCCCCAGCTTCTCGCGCAGGTTCGCCAATGCCTCGGGCGTGGCCGACTGGCCGAGGATCTGCTGCGCGGTATCGCCCGGCAAGGCCTCGACGCCCAGGAAGATGACGGCCGAGACGGCCAGCAGGAGAAGGAGGCCCAGCGCGATGCGCTGGACCAGAAGCTTCAGGATCGGATGCACGGCCTCAAGCCAGCCAGCACTTGATCAGGGCCTTGCCGTTCATCAGCTCGCCATTCGGATCGGGCACCCAGCCGCCCACCTCGCCGCGCCGGGCCTCGACCCAGTCGTTGAACATCGGCAGGATCAGGCCGCCCTCGTCGCGCAGGATTTTGGCCATTTCCGAATAGGTGGCCTTGCGCTTGGTCTCGTCCAGTTCGGCCCGCGCCGCGATCAGCAACTCGTCGAACTTGGCGTTCTTGAACTTGGTGTCGTTCCAGTCGGCGGTGGACAGATAGGCGGTCGAATACATCTGGTCCTGCACCGGACGCCCGCCCCAGTAGCTGGCGACGAAGGGCTGGACGTTCCAGACATTCGACCAGTAGCCGTCGTCGGGCTCGAGCTGCACCTGCAACGGGATGCCCGCCGCATTGGCGCTTGCCGCGAAGAGGTTCGCCGCATCCACCGCCCCCGGAAACGCTCCCGCCGCCGTGCGCAGGATGATCGGGCTGCCGTCATGGCCGGACTTCTTGTAGTGCTCCGCCGCCATCGCCGCATCGTATTCGCGCTGCGGAATGGTGTCGTCGAACATCGGATAGGCCGCGTTGATCGGGAAGTCGTTGCCGATCGAGCCAAGGCCGCCAAGCACCTTCTCCACCTGCTCCTTGCGGTTGATCGCCAGCTTCAGCGCCATCCGCAGATCGTTGTTGTCGAAGGGCGCCTTGTCGACATGCATGATGAAGACATAATGCCCGCGTCCAGGGGCATGCTCGATGGTGATCCCCTCGACGCCCTTCAGAAGCTCGACGATCTTCGGATCGACCCGGTTCATCATGTGGATCTGGCCCGACTGCAGCGCCGCCGTGCGGGCCGTGTTGTCGTTGATCACGATGATCTCGACCTCGTCCGCATACGCGCCGTTGGCCGCGTCCCAGTAGTTCGCATGCCGCTCGAAGACATGGCGGACGCCCGGTTCGTTGGTCTTGACCTTGTAGGCCCCGGCCCCGATCCCCGCCGCCGGGTTGTCCACGCCGCCGCCCGGCTGGATCACCAGGTGATAGTCGGCCATGAGATAGGGCAGGTCGGCATTGCCGGACGCCATCTTCAGCGTGACCATGTCGCCTTCGGCCACCATCTCGCTGATGCCCTGCACGATGCCCAGCGCGCCGGACTGCGACTTTTCATCCGTGTGGCGCTTCAGCGTGGCGACCACGTCTTCCGCGGTCACCGTGCCGCCGCCGTGATACTCCACGCCCTGGCGGATCTTGAACTTCCACTCCGTCGCATCGGCATTCGACGAGATCTCTTCCGCGATCCGGTAGTCGATGGTGTTGTCGGGGGCCACGTCCACCAGCATCTCGCCCCAGGTCATGTTGACCGCGAAGGGCACCTCGGACGCCGCCAGTGCGGGGTCAAGGCTGTTGGTGCTCTCGCCCCCCTGCATCCCGGCGCGCAGGATGCCGCCCTTCTTGGCCTGCGCCTGCGCGGCCTTGCCGAAAAGCGCCGTCGCAAGCCCCGCCGACACGCCAAGCGCCGTCGTGCGCCCGACGAACTCGCGCCGGGTCATCCGGCCCGCCTTCGCCTGCGCCACCATCCAGTCCAGCTGGTTCACCTTGTCGTTCATGGTCGTCTCCCTGGTCGGTCCCCATGTCGGGGATTCTTTTGTTGACTGTGGAATCAATAAACCGCGTTCGTGACGGTCCGGCAACTTCTTTTCGTTCAGACGTACATTCGCGCAACTTCTTCATCCCAGGCGCGCTGGAACACCTTCCGCTCACCCTCCCAGGCGACAAGCTGCGCCCGCATGCGGAAATGCGTCGCCGTGGCGGTCATTTCCGCCTCGGCGGTGGTGCGCACCTCCCAGTCGCCCCGCGACAGGCGCTGTTCCCAGACATGCAGCGCGCGGGCGGACAAAGGGTCATCCGGATGGATTTCCCAACGCTCGGTCAGGGTCTCGCCGGTGACCAGCCCATGGGTCAGGTTCTCGCGGTCGCCCTGGTCGTCGTCGACGATCAGGGCATGGGTCCCGGTGATCAGGTCGCGCTCGACATAGCGCTGGGTCCGGCCCTCGGCCACCACGGCATGGTTCCAGGGTGCGGCATGTTCGGCAGGCGGCGGCGTCCATTCGGGCTGATCCGCCCCCTGATGCACCGGCAGCGTCAGGGTGCCCCCCGTCACCGTCAGCGTCACCGCCTCGGGCGAGGGCCAGACGAAGGGCCAATAGCTGTTGGACAGGGCCAGCCGCAGCCGGTGCCCGGTCGCGAGCCTGTAGCCCGTCTGGTCCAATGAGAAACTCACCTCGACCTCCTGCCCCGGAACCATCGGCGCAGGGGCCTCGCGGCTCACCCTGTGACAAAGGTTCAGCATCCCATGCGCGATGCGGACGGAAC
>JBIJDO010000029.1:0-13983 GCA_044344105.1 Tabrizicola sp. | reverse complement strand
ATGCGACGCCGAAGGTCGAGGTGGACCCGGAGACCTATGAGGTGCGGGCGGACGGCGAGGTGATCACCTGCGCTCCGGCAAGCGAGCTGCCGCTGGCGCAGCGCTATTTCCTGTACTGAGCCATGGCGACGCTGCTGAAAACCGCGCCGCCCTTGGCCCATGACCGGGTGGTGCTGGACTATGACCAGCGGCTGATGCGGCGGAAGCTTCTGACCAGCGCAGGCGGACGGGCGTTTCTGGTGGACCTCCCGTCAGTCACCAACCTGGACGACTACTGGGGGTTCGAGGTGGACGGGGTAATGGTCGAGATCGTCGCGGCCCCCGAGGCCGTGCTGGTGATCACCGGCGACCTGACGCGGCTGGCCTGGCATATCGGCAACCGGCATACGCCCTGCGAAATCCTGGCGGACCGGCTTGTCATCCGCGAGGATCACGTGCTGGAGCGGATGCTCATCGGACTTGGCGCGGTGATCCGGCGGGAAAGCCTGCCGTTCCGGCCGGAGGGCGGGGCCTATGGCCAGGGCCGGACGATGGGGCATGCGCATACCGAGGCGGAGGCGTTCGGCTGGCATGATCACGGCGACGGCAAGCCGCATTTCCACGCGCCCAAGGCCGGGCGGTGACGGCCCTTCTGACGCTGGTGCAGTGGTTGTCCCCGGCGTTTCCGACCGGGGCCTTTGCCTACAGCCACGGGCTGGAGCGGGTCATTGCTACTGGTGATGTCAGCGACGCGGCGACGTTCGAGACCTGGCTGCGAAACATCCTTCACCACGGCGCGGGATGGCAGGATGCGGTGCTGCTGGCGCAGGCGCTGGCGCCGGAGGCGGGCCATGACACGCTGGATGCGCTGGCGCGTGCCCTGGCTCCGTCGGCGGAGCGTTTGCAGGAAAGCGCCGAACAGGGCGCGGCACTGGCGCGGATGGTCGCGGGGCTGACCGGACGCCCCATGCCCGCGCGGATGCTGCCGGTGGCCATGGGTGAGGCAGCGGGTCCGCTGGGCCTGCTGCCGGCGCAGGTCGTGCAGCTGTACCTGCAGGGCTTTGCCGGCAACCTCTGCACCATTGCCACCCGGCATGTGCCGTTGGGGCAGTCGGAGGGTCAGGGCGTTCTGGCGCGGCTTTTGCCGGATATTGCCGACCTTGGTGCGCGGGCAGCCAGGGCCGGACTGGACGATCTGGGCGGTTGTGCCCTTGCCGCCGACCTTGCGGCCTTTCAGCATGAAACCATGGATGTGAGGATCTTTCGGACATGACGACACATGGACCGCTGCGCGTCGGAATCGGTGGCCCGGTCGGGGCGGGCAAGACCACGCTGACCGAGAAACTGGCCCGCGCCTTGGGCAAGCGCCTGTCGATGGCGGTGATCACCAACGACATCTACACCCGCGAGGATGCCGAGGCGCTGGTCCGCGCTCAGGTCCTGCCTGCGGCCCGCATCCGTGGGGTGGAGACCGGGGGCTGTCCGCACACCGCGATCCGGGAGGATGCCAGCATCAATCTTGCCGCCGTGGCCGACCTGACCCAGGCCTTCCCCGACCTTGACCTGATCCTGATCGAGTCAGGCGGCGACAATCTGGCGGCCACCTTCAGCCCGGAACTGGCGGATCTGACGATCTATGTCATCGACACTGCCGCCGGGCAGGACATTCCAAGGAAGCGCGGTCCCGGCGTGACGAAGTCCGACCTTCTGGTGGTGAACAAGACCGACCTGGCACCGCATGTCGGGGTCGATCCCGTGCTTCTGGAGGCCGACACCGCGCGTGCAAGGGGAACCCGACCCTACGTGATGGCGCAGTTGCGCCATGACAAGGGTGTGGAAGAGGTCATCGATTTCATCGTCAGGCACGGCGGGTTGCAGCTGAAGGCTGACGCCGCGTAAGGCGCGACTCACGCAGGTCACTGGCAGGCGTGAGGCACCATGTCTTGCGCCTTCCGCTGTTTTTGCTGTCACCCTGCCCAGCCAATAGACGCCTTTGCGTCTGCAGAATGCCTGCTTTCCGCACTGCAGCATTGGCTTCCGCTCAAATTTCAGCCGCTGACCCGGATCGGACTTTCTTTTGGCTTGGCCAGCCTAGGCGACCACGCCGTGCCCGGCTTTGCTGTTCCAAGCCAAGGCCGCTGCCAAGGCCCAACCATGCCCGGTCGTTCCGTGCCGAGGCCAATGACACAGGGGATAGACATGATGAAACTGACCAGACGTACGCTTTTGTCGAGCGCCGCGGCTGCTGCTGCGTTGACCTTGCCGCGCCTTGCGTTCGCGCAAGCGGAGACGATCAAGGTCGGCGTTCTGCACTCGCTGTCCGGGACGATGGCAATTTCCGAAACCACGCTGAAAGACACCATGCTGATGCTGATCGAGGCGCAGAACGCCAAGGGCGGCCTCCTTGGCAAGCAGATCGAGGCTGTCGTCGTGGACCCGGCTTCGGACTGGCCGCTGTTTGCCGAAAAGGCGCGCGAACTTCTCACCGTGTCCAAGTGCGACGTGATGTTCGGCTGCTGGACCTCGGTCAGCCGCAAGTCCGTGCTGCCGGTGATCGAGGAACTGAACGGCCTTCTGTTCTATCCGGTGCAGTACGAAGGCGAGGAATCGTCGAAGAACGTGTTCTACACCGGGGCCGCCCCGAACCAGCAGGCGATCCCGGCGGTGGACTATTATCTGGAAGAGCTTGGCGTGCAGAAGTTCGCCCTCCTTGGCACCGACTATGTCTACCCGCGCACCACGAACAACATCCTGGAAGCCTACCTGATTTCCAAGGGCATCCCGAAGGAAGACATCTTCGTCAACTACACTCCGTTCGGGCACAGTGACTGGTCGAAGATCGTCGGCGACGTGGTGGCGCTGGGCGCGGACGGCAAGAAGGTCGGCGTGATCTCGACCATCAACGGCGACGCGAACATCGGCTTCTACAAGGAGCTGGCGGCGGCGGGTGTGACGGCGGATACGCTGCCGGTTGTCGCCTTCTCGGTCGGTGAAGAAGAGCTGTCGGGTCTGGACACCACCAACCTTGCCGGGCATCTGGCGGCCTGGAACTACTTCATGTCGGCCGACACCCCGGAAAATGCGGCCTTCATCGCGGCGTGGAAGGCCTTCATCAAGGATGACAAGCGGGTGACGAACGACCCGATGGAGGCGCATTACATCGGCTTCAACATGTGGGTGAACGCGGTCACGGCGGCAGGCACCACCGAGGTCGATGCCGTCCGCGCCGCGATGTGGGGGCAGGAATTCCCGAACCTCACCGGCGGCAAGGCGGTCATGGGCACCAACCACCACCTCACGAAGCCCGTCCTGATCGGCGAGATCCGCGCCGATGGCCAGTTCGACATCATCAGCCAGACCGAGCCGGTGCCGGGCGACGCCTGGACCGACTTCCTGCCGGAATCGGCGGTGCTTGAGGCCGACTGGAAGGACCTCAAGTGCGGCATGTACAACAAGGAGACGTCGACCTGCGTGCAGCTGACGTCGAACTATTGACCTGATGGTGGGAGGGGGCGTCCCCTCCCACACCTTCCCTTTCCCCGGATCCCCGATGCGCCTGACCGCCCTTCTCGTCGCGGCCCTTTGCCTTGTACCCCTGTCTGCAGCAGCACAGGAGGCGGCGCGGATCATTGCCGAGAACCGCGCGCAGATCGAGAAGCCGTCGCGGCAGACCATCGGGCCGGTGATCGCGGCGCTGGCGGCGAGCGGCGATGCGATGGCGGACGACATCCTTGCCGCCTGGGAAGCCAAGCGGCTGGTGGTGCGCAAGGCGGACGGGGCGATGTTTCTGGCCCTGCCCGAGGTGGATGGCTTTGCGCTGACCGCGCTGGACGGCTCGCCCGCGGGGAGCGCTGCCACGGGCGATGTGACCGTGCTGAAGCCCAATGCCGGGGTGCGCGGGCTGATTTCCACGGCCTTGGTGCAGTTCACCCTGTCGGACCCCGACCCGACCAAGCGTCAGGCCGCGTTGAGTTCCATCGCGCAGGACCCCAAGGCCGAGGCCCTGGAGCCTTTGCGCGCCGCCATCGACGGTGAGGACGACCCGGCGCTGAAAGCGCAGAAGGAGCGCCTTGAACGTCTGCTGACCCTGCGCTTCGACCCCTCCAGCGAAGCCCGCGTCGCCGCCATCGACAGCTTCGGGGCCGACATCGGCCTTGATCTGCGCGGCGCGCTGAACCCGCTGCTTGCCACAAGCCGCGTCGCCTCGGCAGCGCCACCGCAGGGCAACATCGCCCGCGCGTTGCGTCTGGGCAAGGATATCCCCGAGGACGAGGCCTATGCCCTTCTCGTCGCCGCCAACATCGCCCCCGCCCGCCTGACGCTGGAAGACCAGCGGACCGCCCTCTTGGCAAACCTGAAGGATGGCATGGTCGGCGGCGTTCCTCTGGCCGAGTTGAACAGCCAAGCCGCCCGCGATCGCGCCTATACCGCCTTGGAGGCAAGCGGAGCCGTCCCCGTCGCCGCCACTGATGACGAGGCCACCGCCGCCCTTGCCGCCGCAAAGTTCTACGAGCTCTACGCCGAGCCCGATCCCGCCGTCACCGCTGCAGCGCAAGCCGCGCTGGACCGGATCGGCACCACCGTCGGCATCATGCAGACGGCGGACCTTGGGCTTGATGCGCTGTCGCTGGCGTCGATCTACTTTCTGGCGGCCATCGGCCTTGCCATCACCTTCGGGGTCATGGGCGTCATCAACATGGCGCATGGCGAGTTCATCACCATCGGGGCCTATACCGGTTATGTGGTGCAGCTTTACGTGCCGGACTATACCCTCTCGATCCTGATCGCGCTGCCCCTGGCATTCGCGATCACCTTTGCCGCCGGGGTGGCGCTGGAGCGGCTGGTGATCCGGCATCTCTACAAGCGCCCGCTGGAGACCTTGCTCGCGACCTTCGGCATCTCGATCGCGCTGCAGCAGGCGTTGAAGAACATCTTCGGGACGCAGGCGCGCCCCCTGACCGCGCCCGCCTGGCTGGACGGGGCCTGGGTCGTGAACGACGTCGTCTCGATCAGCTATATCCGGATCGCGATCTTCCTTCTGGCGCTTCTGTTCCTGGGCTTCTTCCTGTGGCTGATGAAACGGACCCGGCTGGGGCTGGAGGTCCGCGCGGTGACGCAGAACCCGTCCATGGCGGCCAGCATGGGGATCAACCCCGACCGGATCAACATGCTGACCTTCGGGCTTGGCTCCGGCATCGCGGGGATTGCCGGGGTGGCCATCGGGCTTTTCGCCAAGGTCACGTCGGAGCTTGGGACCGACTACATCGTGCAAAGCTTCATGACCGTGGTCGTGGGCGGGGTCGGCAGCATCTGGGGCACGCTGGCGGGGGCGACGATGATCGGCGGGCTGCAGAAGGGGATCGAGTTCCTCAACCCGTCGAACACCCTTGCCGCGCAGACCTACATGATCCTGTTCATCATCCTCTTCATCCAGTTCCGCCCGCGGGGGATCATCGCCCTGCGTGGCCGGGCAGCGGGGGATTGAGCATGGGACGCATCCTTGCCATTGCCCTCAGTAGCCCCCCCACCCCGGCCCTCCCCCACGCTGGGGGGAGGGAGGCTCTCTTGCTGGCATCGACGGCTCCTGCGATCGGAGGGGCAGGATGACGCTTCTTCTGCCCCGCCACCGCTCGGCGCTGATCTTCCTGGCCTGCCTCGCCCTTTTCACCATCGGCGTCACGGTCGCGGCACAGTTCGGGCTGGTCTCCACCTCGTTCGTGAAGACGCTGGGCAAGACCCTGTGCCTGGCCCTTGCGGCCATCGCGATGGACCTGATCTGGGGCTATGCCGGCATCCTGTCGCTGGGTCACATGGCCTTCTTCGCCCTGGGGGGCTACATGATCGGCATGTGGCTGATGTATGCCCGGACCGAGGAGATCGTCATCGCCTCGCTGGCGAACGGCGGGCTGCCCGCGACGGCGGAGGAGATTTCCCAAGGCATCGCCACGCAGATCTTCGGCGTCGTCGGGGCGTCGGACCTGCCGGTCATCTGGAGCTTTGCGCACAGCCTGGCCTTGCAGCTGGCGCTGGTCGTCGCGGTGCCGGGTCTCATGGCGCTGGTCTTCGGCTGGCTTGCCTTCCGCAGCCGGGTGACGGGCGTGTATCTGTCGATCCTGACGCAGGCGATGACGCTGGCGCTGGCCCTGTACCTGTTCCAGAACGACAGCGGTCTGCGCGGCAACAACGGGCTGTCCGGCCTGCAGAACCTGCCCGGAGTGACCGCCGGGCAGGATGCGGTCAGCTTGTGGTTCTTCTGGGCCTCGGCGGCGGCGCTGGCCCTGGGCTATGTCGCCTTGCATGCCGTGGTGTCGGGCAAGTTCGGGTCGGTCATCCGGGCCATCCGCGATGACGAGGCGCGGGTGCGGTTCCTGGGCTATTCGGTCGAGGCCTACAAGCTGTTCGTCTTCACGCTGGCGGCGGTGATCTGCGCGCTTGCCGGGGCGCTCTACTATCCGCAGGCGGGGATCATCAACCCGGCGGAACTTGCGCCCATCGCGTCGATCTATCTGGCGGTCTGGGTCGCCATCGGCGGGCGGGGAAGGCTGTATGGCGCGGTGATCGGGGCGGCGCTGGTATCGCTGTTGTCAAGCTGGTTCACGGGTGGCCGGGTGCCTTCGATCCCCCTGGGCTTTGCCACCATCGACTGGGTCGACTGGTGGCAGGTCCTGCTGGGTCTGACCTTCGTCTGCGTGACGCTGTTCGCGCCGAAAGGGATCGGCGGCCTCTTCGACTGGTTTCAAGGCGTTCATCCCCCGGACCGCAAGGGCGCGGCGCTGGGGCCGGATGACGGGGCGCTGATGGAGAAGGAGGCGCAGGAATGACCGCGCTTCTGGAAGTCTCCGGGGTGACCGTCAGTTTCGACGGCTTCCGCGCGATCAACAACCTGACCTTTGCGATCGGAGCGGCGGAGTTGCGCGCGATCATCGGGCCGAACGGGGCGGGCAAGAGCACTTTCATGGACATCGTGACCGGCAAGACCCGGCCGGACAGCGGCAGCGTGGTCTTCGGCGAGAAGCCTGTGTCGCTGCTCCGTCTGTCCGAAGCGCAGATCGCGCGCGCGGGTGTGGGCCGCAAGTTCCAGCGCCCGACAGTGTTCGAGGACCAGACGGTGACCGAGAACCTGACCCTCGCCTTGAAGGCCGGGCGCAGCCCTCTGGCGGTGCTGGGCTGGCGGAAGTCGGCGGCAGATGCGGCGCGGGTGGTTGAACTGGCGGGTGAGGTCGGGCTTGGCGACAGGCTGGACTGGAAGGCGGGCATCTTGAGCCATGGCCAGAAGCAATGGCTGGAGATCGCGATGCTTTTGGCGCAGGAGCCGCGTCTTCTGCTGGTCGATGAACCGGCGGCGGGGATGACCTTGGCGGAACGCGAGAAGACGACCGAGCTTCTGGTCGGGATCGCCCGGACCCGCGCGGTCGTGGTGGTCGAGCATGACATGGACTTTGTCCGCCGCCTGAACTGCAAGGTCACGGTGCTGCACGAAGGCGCGGTGCTGGCCGAGGGTACCCTTGACCACGTCACGAAGAACCAGGCGGTGATCGACGTCTATCTGGGGCGGGGTTAGGATGCTGAGGACGGAAGGCCTGACGCTGCATTATGGCGGGTCGCAGATCCTGCACGGGATCGACTTTCAGGCGAAGGCTGGCGAGGTGACCTGCATCATGGGCACCAACGGGGTGGGCAAGACCAGCTTTCTAAAGGCGCTGGCAGGCACGCATCCCCGGTCCGGCGGGCGGGTCGTCCTTGACGGCGAGGAGCTTGGCCGCCTGCCCGCGCAGGCGATGGCGCGGCGCGGGCTGGCGGTGGTGCCGCAGGGCCGGATGATCTTTCCCTTGCTGACGGTGCGGGAGAATCTGGAAACGGGCTTTGCCCTGCTGCCGAAGGCGCAGCACCGGGTGCCGGACAGGATCTACGAGCTGTTCCCGGTCCTGAAGGACATGACCGCGCGCCGGGGGGGCGATCTGTCGGGCGGGCAGCAGCAGCAGCTGGCCATCGCGCGGGCAATGATCATGCAGCCGAAGGTCCTGCTTCTGGACGAGCCGACCGAGGGCATCCAGCCGAGCATCATCCAGGAGATCGGCCGGGTGATCCGCTATCTGAAGGATCAGGGCGGCATGGCGATCGTGCTGGTCGAGCAGTACTTCGACTTCGCCCATGCGCTGGCCGATCAGGTCTATGTCCTGCGCCGGGGGGCGGTGTCGACGCACGGTGCCATCGGCAGCTTCGACAAGGCGGTGCTGCGGGCGGAAGTGTCGGTCTGAGCGTTGGCCCCTCACGGGCGGACGGCGCGAACCATAGCCTGCCGGATCAGGGTCGGCAAAACAGTTGTGCGGCGACGGGGGTTGTGCTGAGGTCGGCAAAACACGGTGGAGGGGGGAAAGTCATGCGTAACCTTTTGGTCTGGATTCTGGTGGCCGGGGTGGTCATCCTGGGGTTCTTCGCGAACCAGAGCGCGCAGAAGGTGACCGGCCTGCAGGACGCGGCGGCGGCTTCGGCCGAGGCGCTGGTTGCGGCGGAGGCGGAGAAGGCCGCGCTGGCAGCAGAGGTCGAGACGCTGAAAGGCGAAGCGGCGACAGCGGCCCAGGCCGCAACGGATGCAGCGGCCCAGGCGGCGACCGAGGCTGCGGCTACAGGCGAGGCGGCAATGGCTGCCCTGACCGATCAGGTCGCTGCTCTTGAGGCCGAGAAGGCCGCGATGGCCGAAGCTGCCGCAGCGCTGGAGGCCGACAAGGCCGCGCTGACCGAACAGGTCGCGGCGCTGGAGGCCGAGCGGACGGCGCTTGCAGAGCAGGCGGCGGCGCTGCAGGCCAAGATCGACGAAATGGCGGCTGCGGCGGGCACCACGACCTCGCCCTGACGGTCGCACCGGTCGGTTTGTGGGATGCCTTTGGCGGGTCAGACGCCCGCCGGGTTCTCCACGTCCCGGCCCATCTCCTCCAGATCGCGGTAGCGGTCGCCGATCCGGTGATGCGGGCGGCCCCCGAGCGAGGCGCCGAGGGCGATGACCAGTTCGTCGTGCCCCGGCGCGTCGGGGACCGAGAATTGAATGGTCAGGTAATGTGACCGACGCCCGGCGTCATGCTTGTCCATCAGCGGGATCTGCACCTGGGTGTTCGCCGGGCCGCGCGTGTTGGTGAACCCAAGGTAGGTCTTCGCGCCCACCGCCTCACGGAAGACATTGCCAAAGCGCAGCGTATGGATCAGGGCCGAGCAGTGTTCCAGCTCGCAGGCCGTGCCGCAGAGGGCGGCCTTGCCATAGGCTTCGATCGCGTCGCCGGAGCCCGCAAGACGGATCAGCCGGTCGGTCAGAATCTGGCCGAGAACCGGCCCCATCCGGCGGATTTCCGGCTGCAGATCCTCGACGTAGCCCCGGCCATGCCACGGGTTGGTGATGACGGCGGCAACGGCGATCATGCGCAGGGGCGGCGTGCAGGCGCGACCACCATCGGCGACCGTGTCCTCGTCATAGGTGACCAGCTTGCGAAGTTCGGGAAGCGGCATTCGGGTTCCTTTCGGCGGCGGCGCCCCATCGGGGCAGGTGTCAGGTGGAGGACAGGGTTTCGGTGAGAAAGTCGCGCACCGGGCCGTTTACGGCGGGCGGGTCTTCGGCGAGGGCCATGTGGCGAAGTCCCTGCAGGATGACAAGGCGCGCGCGGGGGATTTCCATGGCAATCGCAGCCGCCATTTCGGGCGAGTTGCCGTGATCTTCGTCGGCGGTGAGGACAAGGGTCGGACAACGGATCGGGGGTGTGGGACTGCTGACCTCATCGACGCCGGTCGCGAGGATACGGTAGAGGCGCGGATAGGCCTTCGGGTCGTTCGCCAGCACCCAGGCCCTTGTCAGAGTCATCAGGTCGGGCTGCGTGGCACGGGCGGCGTCGGTGTACCAGCGGACAAGGGCCGCCTCGACGGTCGCGGCAGGGCCAGAGGTTTCAGCCTGCGTCACGCGGGCCTCGATGGCGGCCTGCGCATCGGGCGCGCGGCGATAGGGGGAATGCAGGATCGCAAGTGCTGCGCTGCGCCCTGGGTGGTCCTGCGCAAAGCGGCGGGCGACCATTCCGCCAAGCGAGAAGCCCACGATGCCGGCATTTGCGATGCCCAACTGGTCAAGCAGGCGCAGGAGTTGGTCTGAAAGATCCCTGAGCACCGGCTGGCCTTCAGGAAGCGCGCTGTCCCCGTGCCCGATCAGGTCATAGGTCAGTACGCGGAAACCCGCCAGGTCGGCAACCATCCACTGCCAGACGGCACGGTTGAGGCCAAGCCCGTGAATCAGCACGACCGCAGGTGCGTTCGCCGGGCCGGTCAGGGTGTAGGCGGTGCCGCCGGTGATGTCCGTCATTTGCGCCTCCGTGTCGGTGATGTCTGGCATTCCCCGTCGCGTGCCTATTTCGAATTTTCGTCAAGACATGGCGAATTTTCGGAAACATGGCCGTGAGTTGGCAGGCATCAACGAGGAAAGCCGGGAGGACGGGCATGGTCGAGATCAAGCGCTGCCAGATGCTGATCGACGGGGCGTGGGTCGGGGCTTCGGACGGCGCGGTGTTCCCGTCGGTGTCGCCGGTCACGGGCGCGGTCTGGGCCGAGGTGCCGGAGGCGACTTCGGCGGATGTGGACCGGGCGGTCAGGGCGGCGGACCGGGCGTTCAGTGGCCCGTGGGGGGCGATGACTCCCAGTGCGCGGGGCAAGTGTCTGCGCAAGCTCGGGGATTTGCTGGCGGAGGCGTCGGAGGAGCTGGGGCTGGCCGAGACGCTGGATACCGGCAAGATGCTGAAGGAGACGCGGTGGCAGGCGAAGTACATCGCGGAGTTCTTCCATTTCTATGCCGGAGCGGCGGACAAGATCGCGGGCGAGGTGCTGCCGATCGACAAGCCGGACATGCTGGTCTTCACCAACCGGGAACCCTTGGGCGTGGTGGCGGCGGTGGTGCCGTGGAACTCGCAGCTGTTCCTGTCGGCGGTGAAGCTGGGGCCGGCGCTCGCGGCGGGGAATACGGTGGTCCTGAAGGTGTCGGAACACGCCTCGGTCCCGATGCTGGAGTTCGGGCGGCTGATCGAGGCGGCGGGGTTTCCGCCCGGTGTGGTGAACATCATCTCTGGGCATGGCGAGGTGGGGCGGGTCTTGACCTCTCACCCCCTCGTCGCGCGGGTGTCGTTCACGGGGGGGCCGGAAACGGCGCGGCATGTGGTGCGCAATTCGGCGGAGAATTTCGCCGAGGTCTCGCTGGAGCTGGGGGGCAAGTCACCCTTCGTGGTGTTCGAGGATGCGGACCTTGAAAGCGCGGTCAACGGCTGCATGGCGGGGATCTTCGGCGCGACGGGGCAAAGCTGTGTCGCAGGGTCCCGGTTGATCGTGCATCAGGCGGTGGCGGAGGAGTTCCTAAAGCGGCTAGTGGCGGCGGCGCAGGCCATTCGCATCGGCGACCCGCTGGCGGATGAGACGCAGATGGGGCCGCTTTGCACGGATGCTCAGGTGCGGCTGATCGAGGCGCAGGTGGCTTTGGCGGTGACGGAAGGGGCGAAGGTCCTGACCGGGGGCAGGCAGCCAAGCCTGGGCGGGACCTATTACGAGCCGACGATTGTCGACTGCCCCTCGCCCGACCTGACCATCGTGGATACGGAACTGTTCGGGCCTGTGCTGTCGGTGCTGCGGTTCAAGGACGAGGCGGAGGCAGTCGCCTTGGCGAACCGGTCGCAGCATGGGCTGGCCGCTGGGGTCTTCACCCTGAACGGGGCAAGGGCCATGCGGGTGGCGAAGGCGATCCGCGCCGGGATTGTCTGGGTCAACACCTACCGCGCGGTGTCGCCCATCGCGGCCTTCGGCGGGGTCAAGGGTTCCGGATACGGGCGCGAGAGCGGGTTCCAGGCAATGTACGACTATACCCGGCCCAAGACGATCTGGGTCAACACCTCATCCGAGCCCATCGCCAACCCCTTCGTGATGCGCTGATTTCATTGGGAGACATGACATGAAGTTTCATCTGGCGATCAACATGGAGCGGATCGACAACGCGCTCGACATGAAGGACGTGGCCCGGCACACGCTGGAGATGGTGCAGATGGCCGATGCGGGCGGCTTCCGTATCGCCTGGGCGGCGGAACACCACGCGCTGGAGATGACCATCGCGCCGAACCCGTTTTCGATCCTGACCTGGTGGGCCGGGCATACCAGCGATATCCGCCTGGGGACGGCGGTGATCGCGGCGCCCTACTGGCACCCGATCAGGGCGGCGGGAGAGGCGGCGTTTGTCGACCTGATTTCCGGCGGGCGGCTGGAGTTCGGCATCGGCTCGGGCGCCTATCAGCGCGAGTTCGACCGGATGCGGCCGGGGCTGAAGCAGACCGACGCCTGGCGCTACATGCAGGAGATGCTGCCGGTGATCCGGGCCTTGTGGCAGGGCGATACCACGCATGAGGGCGAGCATTGGGCCTTCCCGGCCTCGACCTCCTGCCCGAAGCCCTTGCAGAAGGAGGTCCCGGTCTGGGTCGCGGCCCGTGCGCCGATCACCTATGATTATGCGGTGAAACATGGCTGCAATGTCCAGTCCTGGCCCCTGACCCGCGACATGAGCGAGGCCGAGACCTACATGGGCCGCCTGAACGAGGCCGTCGCCAACAATCCGGGGTCAAAGCGCCCGGTGATGGCGATGATGCGGCACACCGCGCTCTATGACCGGAAAGAGGACTGGATGGTCCCGGTCCGCGCGGCGCAGCGGCAGCTTTCCCAGTTCGAGAACCTGTTCAAGAACATGGGCGATGTGGAGAACGGCTTCCCGAAGGCGATCCCCTTCGACCAGCTTGGCAACCGGGCGGAGTATGATCCGGAGATGCTGAGCCGGAACCTGATGTTCGGAACACCCGACGAGGTGATCGCGAAACTCAAGGCCTATCAGGCGCTGGGCGTGGACGAGTTCATCTATTACGCCAGTCTTGGTCTTGGTCACAAGGAACAGAAGCGGTCGATGGAGCTGTTCTGCAAGGAGGTCATCCCGGCCTTTGCCTGACAGGGGCCGCCCGCCCGCGACTTCGTCACTCCTCGCCTGGGTCGCCCGAGGAGGAGACGAAGTCGAACGAGGAGGTCTTGTCCTGCACGGCACGGGTCGTGCGCTCGCGCAGGGTGTCGAGATAGCCGGTCAATGTGCCGGGCCAGGACGGCGTCGCTTCGGTCGCGGCCCAGCCCTGGCGGTAGTCGCTGGGGCGGCGGTCAAAGCATTTGCGGAAGGCGCTGGCAAAGTGGCTGAGCGCGTTGAAGCCGGTCGCGGTGGCGATCTCGCGCACCGATAGCTTGGTCGCGATCAAGAGGACCCGCGCGTGCTGCAGGCGGACAAGCGTTCCGAACTGCACGACAGAACAGCCCAGGGTGCGATGAAACTGCCGCTCCAGCTGGCGCTGCGACACCCCAAGGCCGTCGGCGATGGCCGGGACGGTCAGGGGATCGGCGATGTTGGCTTCGATCAGGGCGATGGCGCGGCGCAGGACGGGGGGAAACTGGTCGGTGCCCGGACCCAGCGTGCGCCGCTGGGGGGCACCGGCCGGGCGGATCGGCTGGTGCAGCATCTGGTCGGCAACCTCGCCCGCCATGCCCGTGCCGCAGGTCTCGGCGATCAGATGCAGCATCAGGTCGACGCCCGCCAGCCCGCCGGAACAGGACATGACCGGCCCTTCAAGCCGGAAAAGCTGTTCGGTGAGCGGGATGTCGGGAAAGCGTTCCTGAAACCCCGGCGCCCAGGACCAGTGGGTGGTGACGGTGCTGGCGGACAGCAGCCCGGCGCGCGCGAGGAGGTAGCAGCCAAGCTCGACCGCGCAAAGCCGCGCCCCGTCGCGCGCCTGTCGGCGAAGCCAGCCCGGAAGCGTGCGGTTGGCATAATCCTCCGCCCCCCAGCTGGCCAGGACAAAGACCATCTCGCCCCGGCGGGTCCGGTCATCAAGGTCCGCTGCGGTGATGCTCAGCCCGTTCGACGCGGCGATCTCTGTCCCGACGGCTGCCAGAATGTCCCACTGGAACAATGGG